>NZ_JABBGL010000006.1:0-278606 GCF_012927365.1 Sphingobium sp. TB-6
AAATGCCGCCGCGCGAGTGGAACATGGCGAAGGCGCAATTTGCCGTTCTCTTCGGCGAACGCTTCATCAGGGCCATGACGGCCTGATGGTCAACCGCCTCGCCGCACACGAAATTCCTGACAGCCCCTTAGCAAACCCGTATGCTAAGCTCAGCCACCCCAGTGATACTCGGTTAGGATTTAGGCTTGGACTTCACCATTTTTGCATTTGGGAAGCCATTTCCTTCCATGCACGAAGCATAAATCTTCTTACGTAACCGTTTACGTTCGATATTCAGGCTCAAACCAGAACCAATAGCTCCGCCAATGCTATCTCCATCATAATCCGGAGCTTGAGAGGCAGCCCATTCTGAACGGTAGTCTGCAAACTGAAAACATTCATCTGCCACCTCGTCAAAGCTGCGTACCGACCTATTGACTGTCGTAGGAAGCTCAGCATTTTGCGCGAAAGCCGTCGATGGCAAAAGAATAACTGCACCAAGCACTATTGCTATCTTGTTCAATGCCTTCTCCCCCTTAAAAGACAACATTCGCCTTATCACCAGACCTTGAGGCGTCAAGGTTTTCCCACTTTAATCCAAGCAGTTCCCTTCTTTTGTTTCCCGGCATAAACTCGCCACAAAGGAGAGCCATCATGCCCTACACCGGAAGCTGCCACTGCAGCGCCGTCACCTTCACCGTAGCCGCCGACGCGCCGACCGAAGCGATGAGCTGCAACTGCTCCCATTGCCGCCGCAAGGGCTTCCTGCTGACCTTCGTGCCCGCCGACCAGTTCACCCTCGACAGCGGCGCGGACAAGCTGACCGACTATCAATTCTACAAGCACAAGATCACGCACCAGTTCTGCACCGTCTGCGGTTGCCAAGCTTTCGCGCAGGGCAAAGGCCCGGACGGCTCAACCATGCAGGCCATCAACCTGCGCTGCGTGCCCTCCGTCGATCTCGACGCGCTCAGCATCAAGAAAGTCGACGGCGCCAGCTTCTGACAGTCTGACTTTGCGCTGTCACGCACAGCCCCTATATGGGCGCTTTCGCGCGTCAGGCGCGGCTTGAAATATGGAGCAGTTGAATTGAGCAAGGTTCTGGTCATTGGCGCGGGCGGCGTCGGGTCTGTCGCGGTTCACAAGATGGCGATGAACAGTGACATTTTCAGCCATATCACGCTCGCCAGCCGCCGCATCATCTCCTGCGAGAAGGTGGCCGAATCGGTCAAGGCCCGCACCGGCGTCACTATCGACGTGGCGCAGGTCGACGCCGACAATGTCGAAGAAACCATCGCCCTGATCGAGAAGGTCCAGCCCAAGCTGGTCGTGAACCTGGCCCTGCCCTATCAGGATTTGGCGATCATGGACGCCTGCCTCGCAACCAAGGTCGACTATCTCGACACCGCCAATTACGAGCCGCGCGACACGCCCAAGTTCGAATATAGCTGGCAGTGGGCCTATCAGGAGCGCTTCAAGGAAGCGGGCATCATGGCGCTGCTGGGTTCGGGCTTCGACCCCGGCGTCACCAGCGTCTTTGCGAGCTACATCAAGAAGCATCTGCTCGACCGGATCGACACGCTCGACATTCTCGACTGCAATGGCGGCGACCATGGCCAGCATTTCGCCACCAACTTCAACCCGGAAATCAACATCCGCGAAGTCACCGCGCCCTCGCGCCACTGGGAAGGCGGCAAGTGGGTCGAAGGCCCGGCCCTGAAGCACAAGCAGGTGTTCGACTTCGAGTCTGTAGGGCAGAAGAACATGTACCTCATGTATCATGAGGAACTGGAATCGCTTGCCAAATTCTACCCGGAAATCAAGCGCATCCGTTTCTGGATGACCTTTGGCGATGCGTATCTGAAGCATCTCGAAGTGCTCCAGAATGTCGGCATGACCCGCATCGATCCGGTGATCTACAATGGGCAAGAAATCATCCCGCTTCAGTTCCTCAAGGCCGTGCTGCCCGAACCGTCGAGTCTGGGTTCGACCACCAGGGGCAAGACCAACATTGGCGACATCGCGACCGGCCAGAAGGACGGCCAGCAAAAGACCGTCTACGTCTACAACATCTGCGACCATGAGGACGCCTATGCCGAAACCGGCAATCAGGCAGTCAGCTACACCACCGGCGTCCCGGCGATGATCGGCGCGGCGATGATGCTGACGGGCGCATGGAAGGGAGAAGGCGTGTTCAACATCGAACAGTTCGATCCCGATCCCTTCATGGACATGCTGAACGAGCACGGCCTGCCCTGGCAGGTGAAGGAACTGGCCGCGCCGCTGGATTTTTAAGCCCATGCGCTCCTGCGCAGGCAGGAGCCTAGTTCCACCGTCTGAACTGGGTTCCTGCCTGCGCAGGAACACGGCATCGAATGGATTTAGCATGGAAACCAAAGCCGGCGATCCCGCCGCCTTCGCGCATTTCGACCTGAACCGCGTCCCTTCGCCCGCCTTCGTGGTGGATGAGGCAGCGATACGCCGCAACCTCAGTGTCCTACGCGACATCCGCGACCGCGCAGGCATCAAGGTGCTGGGCGCGCTCAAGGCCTTCTCCATGTGGTCCCTCGGGGGCGTCGTCGCGGAATATCTCGACGGCGTCTGCGCCTCCGGCATCTACGAAGCCCGCCTCGGCCGCGAGGAATATGTCGGCCCCCATGGAGACAAGGAGGTCGCAACCTACTGCGCCGCCTACAAGCCCGAAGACCTGGCCGAAATCCTCAAAATCTCCAACCATGTCATCTTCAACAGCCCCGGCCAGATCGCCCGCCTGAAACCCGTCATCGACGATGCGCGAAAGAACGGTGTGAACTTCGACATCGGCCTGCGCATCAACCCCCTCCATGCCGAGGGCGAAGTGCCCAAATATGACCCCTCGCAGCCGCACAGCCGCCTGGGCTTTTCCATCGACCAACTCCGCGCCGAGCATCTGGAGGGCGTCGACGGCCTCCACGTCCACAATCTCTGCGAGCAGGATTTCCTGCCGCTGGAGCGCACCTGGGCCGCAATCGCATCCCGCGTCATGCCCCATGTCGGCGGCCTCAAATGGCTGAACTTCGGCGGCGGCCACCACGTCACCCGCTCCGACTATCAGATCGACGACCTGATAGCCTTTCTGCATCGCATCAAGGCGGCAACGAGCCTGGAACTCTATATCGAGCCCGGCGAAGCCATGGCGCTCGACGCAGGCATCCTGGTCGGAGAAATACTCGACGTGATCGACAACGGCATGCCGGTGGCGATCACCGACATCTCCGCCACATGCCACATGCCCGATGTCATCGAAGCGCCCTACCGCCCCGCCATGCTGCACGAGGAAACGGAAGGCCAGCCCACCCGACTCGGTGGCCCCTCCTGCCTCGCCGGAGACATTATCGGTGACTATCGAGTCCCCGGCGGCGCGACTCCGGGGCGCCGCATCGCCTTCCTCGATCAGGCGCATTATTCGATGGTAAAGACCAATACATTCAATGGCGTGCCCTTGCCATCCATCTGGCTCTGGAACTCGGAAACCGACGAACTCAAGCAAATCCGCCAGTTTTCCTACGAGGACTTCAAGTCCCGTCTCTCCTGACGCACATTTCATAGCCGCCCGCGCAACAAAATTTACGCATGCGCTTTACAGGGGGGACCCCTCAGCATATATCGGCCGTCCGCTGCCCCATGGGACTTCCACCGCAAGGCAGCTTTTTGCCAACGACTACACTGGAGGTCCCTTGAGTTGCACAAGCATCATAGCGCGCTGGGGGTAGCGACCACCCTCAAACCGGCAGCACCGGTAACGCTTATTCGTCCCCAGGCTGCTGCCCGGGCCGCCCGATTCTTCGCGGAGAAGTTTCCGGGGCGCTCGCTCTATGCGGTCAAGGCGAATCCGTCTCCCGATCTGATCCGTACGCTGTTCGCTTGCGGGATCACGCATTTCGATGTGGCCTCGATCGCGGAAGTGCGCCTCGTCGCGGAGACTCTCGAGGGTCAGGCGAAACTCTGCTTCATGCACCCGGTCAAGGCCGAGGAAGCAATTGCAGAGGCTTACCATGTCCATGGCGTGCGTACCTTCTCGCTCGACACGATGGACGAGCTGGAAAAGATTCTGCGCGCCACAGACGATGCGACCGACCTGGAGCTGTGCGTGCGTCTGCGCGTTTCGTCCGAGCATTCGGAACTCAGCCTTGCGTCCAAATTCGGCGCTGAACTGGGCGAAACCCGCGAACTGCTGATGGCCACCCGCCAGGCGGCCGATGCGCTGGGCATCTGCTTCCATGTCGGTAGCCAGGCCATGTCCCCGCAAGCCTATAGCGACGCCATCGAGCGCGTCCGCGCGGCGATCGTGGACGCGGCCGTCACGGTCGACATCATCGATGTCGGCGGCGGCTTCCCGTCGGTCTACCCCGGTATGGAACCGCCTGCGCTGGAAGCTTATTTCGACGCGATCCATCGCGGCTTCGAAAGCCTCCCGGTCAGCTATTCGTCGGAACTGTGGTGCGAGCCCGGCCGCGCTTTGTCGGCGGAGTATAGCTCGGTCGTCGTGCGCGTGGAGCGTCGTCGCGGCACCGAACTCTACATCAATGACGGCGCCTATGGCGCGCTGTTCGATGCGGCGCATATTGGCTGGCGCTTCCCTGTTGCCCTGCTGCGCGAGGAAGAGAGCGAGGCGGAACTGACCGGCTTCTCCTTCTACGGCCCGACCTGCGACGATATGGACCATATGGTCGGCCCCTTCATGCTGCCGGAAGATGTGCAGGCGGGCGACTATATCGAGATCGGGATGCTCGGCGCCTATGGCGCGGCGATGCGCACCGGTTTCAACGGCTTCACGTCCGAAGCGGTTATCGAGGTCGAGGATGAGCCCATGGCCAGCCTCTATGTCGACGCCGTCCCGGCCCGCCGTCGCGCAACTGTCATCAAACTGGGGTAGAGGCTCAGGCCTCCCCTTAGGAGAGGATGCAAGGTCCCTCGCCGCACTCCCCCGCGGCGAGGGACTAATCCTATCCGCGCCGGAAAATCCCGACCAGTTCCACATGGGTCGACCAGCGGAACTGCCCGACCGGGCGCACACTCTCCAGCCTGTATCCTCCGGCGATCAGATGCACGGCATCGCGCGCGAAGCTGGCCGGATTGCAGGAAATATAGGCGATGACCGGCGCATTCGATGCAGCAAGCTGCATCACTTGTTCCCTCGCCCCGGCACGAGGCGGATCGATGACGATCCCTGCGAAACGATTGATTTCCGCGGGCGTCAGCGGCCGCCTGAACAAGTCCCGATGATCCGCCACCATCCGCCGCTGCGCTCTGTTCGCCGCTGATTTCAATGAGAGGATGAGATCGCGGGCCGCTTCCGCCGCGTAGACCGGCCGGCTCTGGCCCAGAGCCAACGCGAATGTGCCGAGCCCGCAGAAAAGATCGGCAATGGCGCCCTCTGACGGCATGGCTTGCTGCGCATCATGGACCAGCGCGGCTTCGCCGTCCGGCGTTGCCTGAAGAAAGGCGAAGGGCGGGAAAGCGACCGGCACGCCGCCAAAGCTGACCGTGACGGGTTCCGGCTCCCACCGGGTCTGCGGACCATCCCCCTCATCGATGGTCAGCCGGGCCAGCGCATGCTCCTGCGCGAAGGCCAGCAGCGCCTCGTCGGCGGCGAGCCCCTCGATCCGTACCCCTTCCAGCAGCAGGTCGACGCCCTGATCGGTCAGCGACATGCGGACATGCGCGGCGCGCTTGTCCGGAAGGATGATCCCGCACAACGTCCTGAGCGGCGCCAGCAGAGCGAACAGCGCGGGATCGAGTATTTCGCACATCGTCAGGTCGACCAGCATATGACTGCCTGATTCCGCAAAGCCGATGACGATTTTCCGCCCCTGCCTGCTGGCCCTGAGGGAAGCACGGCGTCGGGCCTGTGGAGGCGAGATATGCGGCGACAGGAGCCTGCCGGGCTCCACGCCCTGCCCGGCCAGGGCTCCGGCGACGCGGGCCGTCACGAAATCGGCATAGCTCGCATCGTCGATATGCTGAAGTTCGCACCCGCCGCAGATCGGAAAGTGCACGCACGGCGGGTCGACATGATGCGGCCCCCACAAAATGCTGCCGTCAGCCGCGATCCGGTCGCCCGGCGCGGTCAGCGGAACATGGCGGCCATTGGCGGTCACGCCGTCCCCTTTGGCCGCGATGCGGACGATGATGTCAGTGTCGATTTCGGTCACGTTCTTAGTCTTGGTTACAGGCGGCAGGCGATAGCCGCTGGCAGCTCCACAAGCAAATCATCCGCAATGAAAGCCGCGCCAGCCCGCCGTGCCGCCTCCCCGTGCAGCCATAGCGCTTCGCATGCCGCCAGGAACCCGTCGCCAGTGCCGGCGAGCCGCCCGGCAACCAGACCTGCCAGAACATCCCCGGTTCCCGCCGTCGAAAGCCAGGAGGAACTGACCGAAGACAGGACGGCGCGCCCGTCTGGTGCGGCAATGACGCTGTCGCTTCCCTTGTAGATCAGGATTGCGCGGGAGCGCTTTGCCGCCTCCAGCGCCCGGTCGATCTTGCTGCCCGGCAAATCTCCGAACAGCCGGGCGAATTCGCCCTCATGGGGCGTCAGGATCGAGCCGGGCGGAATGGCATCCAACCCTTCCTCCGCCAGCAGGAATAATGCATCGGCATCCAGGACGAGCGGATGACCGGCAGCGAGTGCCGGTTTCAGCCTGTCTGAAGCGCCGCCGTCACGTCCTAGTCCCGGTCCGACCAGAACCGCCTTGATCCTGGAATCATTCACCGATCTCGCGACATCGGCAGCATCATCGGCGCGATGGGTGACGATAGCGCCCGGTCCTCCATGATCCCTATCCTGAACGATGTGACGGACCATGCCTGCCCCTGCGCGAGCGGCTGCCTGGCTGGCGAGCAGGCCCGCCCCGCCCATTTCGCCGCCGATCACAACCACCAGCCCTCGGCTATATTTGTGCGCGAAGGATCCCGGCTGA
Source organism: Sphingobium sp. TB-6 (assembly GCF_012927365.1). Lineage (NCBI taxonomy): Bacteria > Pseudomonadati > Pseudomonadota > Alphaproteobacteria > Sphingomonadales > Sphingobiaceae > Sphingobium > Sphingobium sp. TB-6. Next base: position 6,939 of record NZ_JABBGL010000006.1, read on the forward strand.
TGCAATTGCGGTGGCGAAAGCCGGTGTATTTGCGCGCCGGACACATCGATGCCGATATCGGCGCAGACCAGCCTCTGCCAGCAGCCTGCCGCCGGTTGCAGCATATGGGCCGGCTTGAGCGCGCCCAAGGCAATGCAGACCCCCAATACCGGCACGTCGGAGAGCAATTCACCCGTATCCGTCTGGACCCCGCTCGGCAGATCCACGGCATAGCTGAAACTTGCCCGTTCCGTGAGCATGCGCAATTTTGCTGCTGGCTCCGCGTCCAATCCACGCGACAGGCCCGTACCGAACAGCGCGTCCACAATCTGCGTCGCAGGCGCGGCGTCGGCAAGGGACTCGACAGGCGCTCCCCAGGCCGCACGCGCCTTGAGACTGGAGTCCGTGCGGCTTTCGCCCAGGGCCGCGACGCGAACCGGCACGCCCCGCGCCCGCAGCAGCCGCGCGATCACGAAGCCGTCACCGCCATTATTGCCCGGACCGCACAGGACCAGCAGATCACGCTTTCCACCCGCTCGCCAGATGATCTCCGCCGCAGCGGCGCCTGCCCTCTCCATCAGTGCATATTCCGGGACACCAGCGGCGATGACCGCCTGTTCCGCCTCCTTCATCTGCGCCGCTGTCAGGATCGCATCATTCCGCATCATTTCTTCCTCCAGCGAACTGCGCAGGCAGGCGGTAGCGATCCTGCCCGGCGCGCAATTCAATCTCGCCCTTGCCCGCAATGAGGATAGTGGCGTTTTCCGCTCCATCGGCGGGCACGACGCCGCGTCCGTCATGCACGATCAGAAAGCGACGAAAGCCGCCATCGGCATGGCGGATGGTCAGAAGATCACGATCGCGTTCGACCAGGCAATCGTCCTTCCAGGCGGCATCCGCGCCGATCGCACAAGGGATCATTTTATGGCCCTTGTCGGCCAGGCTCCCGGAGCCGGAAGGACGGCCGCATCCGGCCAGCGCTAAACACAACAACAAGCTTCCCTTCAAGGCCCGGTGTGGATGCGTGACACCGATCATCCCGCTGTGCCGCCCTTCAGGCAAGCTGGCTGCGGCATTCCAGCACGACGGGAGCCAATATTCCGGCAAAACGCCTTTGTCCTTCTCCATCGCTGACCAGATCCTGCCGCATCTCTATACCCAGATAGGGGATGCCATTGCCCTCCGCATGGCGGTTCATCGTGGCGTTTAATACCTTGCCCGAATAGGGCAGTTGGTCCCCCACCTTGAGCCCCGCCGCCTCCAGCAAAGGGATGGCGATCCGCGCCGCCCTGTCGTCCTGGTTATAAAGGACGCCGATATCCCAGGGGCGCTTCTGATCGGGATCGCTGGCCAGCCGGGGCGTGAAGCTGTGGACGGACAGGAGGAACGGAGACGACATGCCGTCCAGCAGCCATGCGACATGATGATGATAGGGATGGTGGAAACGGATCATCCGATCCGCCAGGTCGGCATGGCGGTTGCCCGGAATGACATGGCCGTCGCTCATGACCGGCAGCAGGCCCGGCGCGTCATCCTCCCGGTTGAGGTCGATCACGAGGCGGGAAACGCCGCCCAGCACGGCCTTGCAGCGCAATTCTTCGGCGAGCAGGACGCTGACCTCCGCCACGCCGATGTCGACGGCGATATGATCGTTCAGCAATCCGGCATCGATCCCCAGGTCGACGTCATCGGGCACATGCGCCGAAGCATGGTCGGCAATGATCAGGATATTCAGATCACCGCCGTCGACCTCGGTATACGCCTCGCTCATGCCGTCCTGATCCTCGTTTCCGCGACCCACCATGCGCCATGGTCGGCACGCAGCCTCTCCGCTGCCGTAGCCCTGTGACGATCCGTTTCGAACAGCGCGAAGCAGGTCGCGCCAGACCCCGACATGCGGGCGAGGCGCACTCCATCGCACGCTCTCAATGCTGCCAGCACATCCGCAATGACCGGAGCCGCTGCCATGGCTGGAGCCTCCAGATCGTTCCGTCCAGCGGCAATCAATTGCTCCAGATCGGTTGCCTCCAATGGGCCGCGATCCACCCGATCCCAGCCGCTGAAAATCTGCGCGGTGGAAACGGCGACGCCCGGATTGACGAGCAAGATCGGCATAGCGGACAGCCCCGCGATCGCCTGCCGCTGCAACACTTCCCCCCGTCCTCGCACCATCTGCGAAACGCTGCTGACGCAAGCGGGAACGTCCGAACCGAGCGTCAGCGCGATCCGTTCCAGCGTCTCGCCAGCCACCGGCGCATTCCAGAGCCGCCTGAGCAATCGAAGGGTAGCGGCAGCATCGGCGGAACCTCCGCCAATGCCCGATGCGACCGGCAAAATCTTGCTCAACCTGAGATCAGCGCCAAAGCCTTCCCCCAAATGGGCTTGCAATGCGCGTGCCGCCTTTATCACCAGATTGTCGGGCCCCGCGTCCAAGGAATGACCAAAGGGGCCGTCAATATCCAGCCCGATCATGCCGTCAGCCCGAATACGACCCGACAGCCTGTCCCCCAATTCGGTAAAGGCGAACAGGCTTTCGAGCGCATGATAGCCGTCCGCCCGCTTATGCCGGACGTGCAGCGCCAGATTGATCTTGGCAAAAGCGGTTTCGACCAGTTCGCCCGCATCCGCCGGGCAGGCGGCGGGCGCTTCCGCGTCAACGTGCGGCATATTCGGGCTTCATCCCCTCTCTGGTCTTGGCGGCCAGACGCTGCGCCGTCTCTCCTTCCGCAAAAACCGCCGCCGCGCGCCAGGCATAGCGGGCCTCGTATCGCCGTCCCGCCGCCCAGAGCGCATCGCCCAGATGTTCGTTGATGGTCGCGTCCGCAGGCGCTCCCGCCGCCGCCCGCTCCAGCATCGGCACGGCGGCGTCGATGTCGCCCGTCACGAACTGCGCCCAGCCCAGGGAATCCGTGATCGACGAGTCCTGCGGCTTCAAGGCGCTCGCCTTCTTCAGCAATTCCACCGCCGCATCCATATTCTGCCGCCGCTCGATCTGCGCATAGCCCAGATAGTTCAGCACCGTGGGTTCATTGGGCGCCAGCCTCGCCGCCCGTTCCAGCACCGCCCGCGCTTCGTTCCAATGCGCGCCCTGTTCCAGCGCGCTGCCTTCAAACAATAGCAGCGCCCAGGGAACGGCGTCGGCCGGATAGCCGGCCTGCGCCGTGCGGAAAGCTGAGGCAGCGCCCTCAAAATCCTTCTCCTGCGCCAGCAACTGGCCCAGCCTTACATGGCGTTCCGGCTCCGCGTCCGGCACGGCGGCCAGAGCGCGGGCAAGGCCGATAGCCTCCGCCCGCTTCCCCGCCGCCGCCAGCGCTTCTACCAGTTCGGCCTGCGCCAGCGCGCCGTACCAGCCGGGGGCGGGAACCATGCGCGCCTCCTCGATCGCATAGGCCGCATGACCGGCGCGGCTCAGCAAGTCCGCGGCGACGATATGCGCGGTGGGACCATCAGGATCGACAAAGGCGGCGATGCGCGCAAGCCGGATACCCAGCGTTCCCGTACTGCCGTCCGACGAAATATCGGACGCCAACCGGGTAAGCAGACGGGCGAAACCTTGTCCTGCCGTCAGCGCTTTGCCATGGAGCGAAAGCGCTTTGCCACTGGCGATATCCGCCCGGGCCTGCGCGAAATTGGCTTCCTTTTCAGGCAGAAGCGCCAATGCTTCAGCCTTCGCTCCCCGTGCGGCCAGTTGCCCCGCGAAGATCAGCCGCAGCGCGTCCATCTCCCCGGTCCGCAAGGCAAGAGCGCGGTTTATCGCGGACTGCGCGTTTGGGAGATCGCCGTTGCGCAAGGCCTGAAACGCCAGATGTTCGTCCAGATAACGTCTCGCTAGGGATGCGAAGCGATCGGCGGGATCGATGACGGGCGGCGCATATCGCCCCTCGCCCACCGAAATCCAGCTACGGGTGATCGGCGCCAGAAAGGCGAAATTGCCCTCCGCCACCATCCGGTCGACAAGCAGGCGAGCGCCCGGCCAATCCTTGCGGTTCAGCGCCCCGGCGATCTGGAGCAAGGTGCCGTCGCGCGGCAGCAGGCCGTCGCTTTCCAGCACGGCGGCGGAACGCAGCGCCAGAGCCATGTCCCCGCTGATCACCGCCTGAAAATAGGAACGCCGGGCAACCTCGAGACTGGCGGGATCGCCCGCCAGCGCCTCCCTATAGCTATTCAGCGCAAGTCCGGGAGCACCGTCGCCATCGGCCAGGCGCCCCCGCATATAGGCATGCAATGCGCTGCCAGGGTCCACCGATGCGCCCGCCGCGGCGGGCAGCACCAGCATCATCGCAGCAAACAGACGCCTACATGTTCGGATAGTTCGGCCCTCCACCGCCTTCGGGCACGACCCAGTTGATGTTCTGGGTCGGATCCTTGATGTCGCACGTCTTGCAGTGGACGCAGTTCTGCGCGTTGATCTGGAAGCGGGGATTGCCCTCGTCCAGCCCGACCACTTCGTAGACGCCCGCCGGACAATAGCGCTGCGCGGGCTCGTCATAAAGGGGCAGGTTGTAGGAAATCGGGATCGACGGGTCTTTCAGTTGCAAATGGACCGGCTGGTCTTCCTCATGATTGGTGTTCGACAAGAACACCGAGGACAAGCGGTCGAAGCTGATCACGCCGTCCGGCTTGGGATAGTCGATCTTTTTGCTGACTTCCTTGCGCCACAGCTTCTCGCAATCAGGCTTGTGCTTCATCGTGAAGGGAAGCCCGATCTTGAGCGTGCGCATCCACATGTCGATGCCCGCCAGCACAGTGCCGATGGTGTTGCCGAACTTCGACAGCAGCGGTTCGGCATTCTTCACCAACTGGAGCTCGGTCGCGATCCAGCTCGACCGCAGACGGTCCTCATAATCATGCAGGACGTCGCGGGCGCGCTCGTTCTGAATCGCCTCAAACGCCGCTTCGGCGGCCAGCATGCCGGACTTCATCGCCGTATGCGTGCCCTTGATGCGGGGCACGTTCACGAAGCCCGCCGAACAGCCGATCAGCGCGCCGCCGGGGAAGACCAGCTTCGGGATCGACTGCCAGCCGCCCTCGTTGATCGCGCGCGCACCATAGGAGACGCGGCGGCCGCCCTCGAGATATTTGCGGATTTCCGGATGCTGTTTCCAGCGCTGGAATTCCTCGAACGGATAGAGATAGGGATTGCGATAGCCGAGGCCGACCACGAAGCCCAAAGCCACCTGCCCATTGGCCTGATGGTAGAGGAAACCGCCGCCATAGGCATCTGTCAGCGGCCAGCCCTGGGTGTGAATCACCAAACCCGGCTTGTGCTTGGCGGGATCGATATCCCACAATTCCTTCATGCCGATGCCGTAGACCTGCGGCTCGCTGTCAGCATCCAGCGCGAACTGGCGCTTCAGGATCTTGGTCAGGTGCCCGCGCGCGCCCTCCGCGAAGAAGGTATATTTGGCATGCAGTTCCAGCCCCGGCTGATAATCGGGCTTGCGATTGCCTTCGCGGTCGATCCCCATGTCGCCGGTCGCGACGCCCTTCACCGACCCATCCTCATTGTAGAGGATTTCCGCCGCCGCAAAGCCGGGGAAGATTTCCACGCCCAGCCCCTCGGCCTGCTCGCCCAGCCAGCGGCACAAATTGCCCAGCGATCCGGTATAGGTGCCCTTATTGTGCATCCAGCCCGGCGTCATGATGTGCGGCATGCTCATCTTGCCGCCCTTGGTCAGGAACCAGTGCTGGTTGTCCGTGACCGGCACTTCCGCCATCGGGCAGCCCATGTCCCGCCATTGCGGGAACAACTCGTCCAAGGCCTTCGGATCGACGACCGCGCCCGACAGGATATGCGCGCCGATTTCCGAACCCTTTTCCAGCACGCAAACCGACAATTCCTGCCCGGCTTCGTTCGCAAGCTGCTTCAACCGGATAGCCGATGACAGCCCCGCCGGGCCACCGCCGACGATGACGATGTCATAGGGCATCGAATCCCGTTCGCTCATAGTCCCTCCATTTTGCGGGCGCCGTCGGTTTTCCTCCCCAATCCGGTCGCCGCACTACCCAAACGTTTTGACACTCAGCGCGATGAAGAAACTTGACCACGGCGTCAACCTCTGGCCCAAGACAATCAATGCGGGGAATATTGCGGGAAAATTTGGCGGAGGCCGCCAATGCCTATATGGCGTGGTGGAATCTGGCCGGCGTGGATTGCGCGGTCGGTGAGGAGCCGGTCGATTGGTTGCGCCCAGCTCAGACGCCCACTCGGACGCCGGTTTCCGTCCCCGGCGACATTCCCGCGCAAGCCAAGCCCCATAATTTTGAGACGTTCCTGACCTGGCTTGCCGAGGATGCGACGCAGCCGGAACGGCGATGGCCAGGCGCCATGATCCTGCCCGAAGGACCGACCCATGCGCCTCTGATGGTGATCACCGATATGCCCGATCCTGCGGACATCGGCGCCGGAGCCCTGCTCAGCGACCGGGCCGGGCAGCTATTCGATGCGATGTTGCGGGCGATCGGCCTGAAGCGTGCCGACATTCATCTGGCGTCCCTCTTCCTGTCCCGGCCGCCGGGCGCCATGGTCGAGGCATCGGATCTGACGGCCGCAGCCGCACGGATGCGCACGCATGTGATGCTCGCCGCGCCGCGACGGTTATTATTGCTGGGCGACCGAACGATCCGCACCCTGTTGCCTGCGGCCGATTCAGGTTCACGGGTTTTTAACCATGATGGCGGCACCTTATCCGTATTCGCCACATTTCATCCGCGTTTGTTGCTTGGGCAACCCGCGGCAAAGGCAGAATGTTGGCGTATATTACAAGGTTTGATTGAGGAAATGCCCGAGTGATTCGCGCCGTAACCCGTTCGTCCTGGCTGGCCGCCGTTGCCTTCACAGCATTGGCGGCCATGCCCGCAAACGCCGACACGACCAGCGCGGTATCCGCCCTTTCCATGGGCATGCCTTCATCCCCGCTTCAATTGAGCGATACCGATAAAAGCCGGTACAGCGCCATTTACGGAGCCTTGCGCGACCAGAAATGGACTGATGCCAGGGCGATGATCACCGCGCTGGATGCGCAGGACGCCATCCGCCCGGTCGCCCTGGCCGAACTTTATCTCGGCAAGAATTCGCCCAAGGTCGAATTGTTCGAACTGCTCGATCTGATCAACAAGGCGCCATGGCTCGACAAGGCCGATCAGCTTTCCCGGCTGGCGCAAAAACGCGGCGCGACCATCTTGCCCACGCTGCCGCAGGTGCAGAAGATGGTCTGGCTGGGCAGCGCGCCGCGCCGCGAATATGTTCCGGCCGTCAAGACCGACGCCCTGGCCCAGACGCTAGTCGGCCAGATTCAGCCCTTCATCAAGAATGATGATCCGGCCGGTGCCGAAGCGCTGCTCATCAGTGGCGAAGCGGGTCTGACGCCCGAGGGACTGACCGAAGTGCGGCAGCGCATCGCCTGGGCCTATTATATCGAAAGCGACGACGCCAATGCCCGGCGCATGGCGGCAAGGGCCCTGGAAAGCCGCAGCGGCGGCGATTGGGCGGTTCAGGCCTATTGGACGACCGGCCTTGCCGCCTGGCGCCAGAATGATTGCCGCGCCGCCGCGCCTGCCTTCGCCAATGTCACGGCACTGGCCGGCAATAGCGACATGCGCGCGGCGGGCGCCTATTGGGCGGCACGCGCCTATATGGTGTGCGGGGAACCTGAAAAGGTCGAAAATCTGCTGAAGACGGCCGCCCGTTCGGACGAAAGCTTTTATGGCCTGCTGGCGCGTGAAACGCTGGCGATGCCGTTGGGCGCTGGGCCAGTCGCGCCTCGCTTCGGCGCTGCGGAATGGCAGCAACTCAAGGACAGCCCGAATGTGCGGGCGGCGATCGCTCTGTCTGCGATCGGTGAGAATGCGCGGGCGGACCAGATGCTTCGCTATCAGGCGAAGATCGGCGGGACCGGGCAATATGATGCGCTGCTTCGCCTGGCCGGCGCGCTGAGCCTGCCGGAAACGCAGCTCTGGCTTGCTCATAACGGCCCGGTGGGCAAGCAGCCGGGCAGCTTCGCGCGCTTTCCGGCACCCGACTGGCGGCCGGACGGCGGATGGCGGGTCGACCCGGCGCTGGTTTATGCCCACACGCTTCAGGAATCGGGATTCCGCCGGGATGTCGTCAGCAGCGCCGGTGCGCGCGGCCTGATGCAGGTGCTGCCCAGCACCGGCAATCTGATGGGGCTAGCCGCGTCCGACCAGTTGTTCGTGCCGTCGACCAATATGGAATATGGCCAGCGCTATCTGGAAAATCTGCGCGACATGAGCGCGACCGGCGGATTGCTGCCCAAGGTCATGGCCGCCTATAATGCCGGTCCTCTGCCGGTCGAGCGTTGGAACAGCGAAGTGAAGGACAATGGCGATCCGCTGCTGTTCATCGAATCGCTGCCCTATTATGAAACCCGCGCCTATGTGAACATCGTGATGCGCAATTACTGGATGTATCAGATCCAGGCGAAGGGCAGCGCGGAGTCGCTGGCGGGCATGGCGCAGGGTCTGTGGCCGACCTTCCCAGGGGCCAAGGGCACGCGTCTCGTGCGCCTGACGCCCAGGACGCCGATGGCCAGCGCAAATGTCAGCGCCAGCATCGCGGGCGGCTCCGACTGATGCCAATCGATGAAAGCCGGCCATTCCTGCCGGTGCGCATTGCGCTGCTGACAGTGTCGGACAGCCGCACAGCAGCCGACGATCGGTCCGGCGACATTCTGGCCGAACGCATAGCAGCAGCCGGTCATGTCCTGGCAGCGCGTCATATCGAGCGAGACGAACGCTCCGCCATCGTCGCCCGTCTTCATGCCTGGATCGACGATCCGCAGATCGACTGCATCATCACCACGGGCGGAACGGGAGTCACCGGCCGGGACGTCACGCCCGAGGCACTAGCGCAGGTGCAGGACAAGGAAATTCCCGGCTTTGGCGAACTGTTCCGCTGGCTCAGCTATCAGACCATCGGCACATCGACGATCCAGTCACGCGCCACCGCCTGCGTCGCGCGGGGCACCTATATTTTCGCGCTGCCCGGATCGACCGGCGCGGTGAAGGACGCCTGGGACGGCATCCTCGTCAGCCAACTCGACAACCGTTTCCGGCCCTGCAATTTCGTGGAATTGATGCCGCGTTTGACTGAACGCTAAACGGCTTGAACGATTATTTCGCGGGAGCCGGGTTGTCCTTGAAGAACTTCCCGGCCTCGCCCAGCATCACCGCCCACCAATCGACCACATCCGCAAAATTCTTCTGATTGAGGCCGCCCACGGTCGTCACGTCATAGGCCAGGGCCAGTGACCCGTCGTCCCAGACCGACATCTGCGCGAACCGCTTGTCCTTGTTCCACTTATTGGCAAGTTGGGGCGTATTGCCGCCGTCATCCTCAAAGCTCACCTGAAATTGCAGGGAGCCGCACTGGCGCGTCTGCTCACACTCATAGAAGTAGATCGTGTAATTATAGCCGCTGGCCGCGCTCTCTATCTTCGGATTTCCGGTCTGGGCGCTCTTGCTCAAGGCGGCCTTATATCCTTCGGCTTGCAAAGCCCGGATCACCGTTTGCGGATCGCTCGCGCAAATCAGATTCGCGCCGCAAGGATCAGCATCTGCCGCTAGGCAAGGCGCTGCCAGCATAGCTATCCACAATCCCGCGATCACGGCAATCTTCCGCATAATACCCCCTCTTTAACCCGAACCATAGGTGCTGCGGCCAGTGCCTCTTGTCAATATGTTCTCATTATGTTCTAATGCGGCATGGCTGCGGAAAAGGGCAGAGGCGCGACACTGAACGGCGAAAGCCGCCGTTTCAACATGCCCGAGCGGATCGCTGATGGCGATTGGCTCGACGCCTTGCTGGAGATTGACGGCGCACCACCCAGACGGCGCACCGAGGTCACCGTAGAGCAGCCTCGCACGATCATCAGCCGCAACAGCTCTCCCGACATCGCGTTCAGCCAGTCGATCAACGCCTATCGAGGCTGCGAACATGGCTGCATTTACTGTTTTGCGCGCCCGACCCATGCCTATCACGATCTGTCGCCAGGCATCGATTTCGAAACCCGCCTGTTCGCCAAGCCCAATGCCGCTGAACTGCTGCGCAAGGAACTTTCCAGCAAATCCCATATGGTCACTCCGATCGCCATGGGGACCAATACCGATCCCTATCAGCCGATCGAACGGGATTGGAGGATTACCAGGCAATGCCTTGAAATATTATGGGAATGCCGTCATCCTGTCTATATCACGACCAAGTCGGACCGGATATTGCGCGACATCGACCTGCTGGCTTCCATGGCCGGGGAAGGGCTGGTGGCGGTGATGATTTCGGTCACTTCGCTCGACCCGGCAACGGCCCGGACGCTGGAACCGCGCGCGCCACATCCGCTGCGCCGGGTGGAAGCGATCCGTAAATTGTCGCAGGCCGGCATACAGGTGGTAGCCAGCATATCGCCAGTGGTCCCCGGCATCACCGACCATGAGATTGAGGCTCTCGTCGCCTGCGTCGCATCCGCCGGGGCACAGAATGCAAGCTATATCCCCATCCGGTTGCCGCATGAAGTCGCCCCTTTGTTCCGCGCCTGGCTGGACGAACATTATCCCGATCGGGCGGCAAAAGTGATGGCCATCATCAAGGATATGCGGGACGGTCGCGACAATGACCCGAATTTCGGCACTCGCATGCGCGGTCAGGGCGTCTGGGCGGACCTGATCCGCGCCCGTTTCCAAAAGGCGCGCAAACGCGCAGGCTTTACCGGAGAACGCGTGACCCTCCGCACGGATCTGTTCCGCAAGCCGGAAGGGAGCCAGATGCGGCTATTGTGACGGGAATGTCACCCCGCCACCAACCGCAGCCCGGACCGCCGGTTGCGCGCGCGATAACCGTCGGCCTTCGCTTCCATCCGTTCAAAATAGCCGATGTGCAGACCTGCTATCGTCGCGATGCTGTCCACCTGATCCGCGCCGATCAGATAATCGTCGCCCAGGAACAACCGCGCTGCCTTGCCGCCACCCACCGGCGCCCGAAGGAACACTTCGCTCCGCCCTCCCCTTGCGCGCGTCAATAGTTGCGCCAGAGCATCGATCGCCACTGCATCGCTGACATCGACGACCAACTCCATGCGGGAATTATTGGCCAGTTGACGGAAAGGCTCGACGCCGCGGATCGTCACACGCGGCGTTTCCTCGCCCGGCAGCCGATCCAGCTCCACCATCAGCAAAGCGCAATCGCCTTCGCGGGCCATGTCCTCGATGGCTTTGCAGGCATCCTCATCGAAGCAACTCGCCTGAAACTGGCCGCTGCTGTCGGAGAAAGTGGCGGCGGCGTAGCGGGCGCCACGCTTGGTTTCGCGCCATCGCACATCTTCGACCATGGCTGCCATCACGCCATTGGCCCGGCCGCCCTCAGCAACAGGTTCAGTGCAAATCGCGCCATAGCTTTTCGCGCCCCGCGCTTCGGCCAGATGTCGGTAGCGATCGACCGGATGCGCGGAAAAATAGAAGCCGAATGCGTCCTTCTCCTGCGCCATGCGGTCCACCGTCGACCAGGTCTGATGCGGCGGAATGCGAACATCGGCATGCGGCGTTTCAACATCCCCGAACAAGCCGCCCTGCCCACTTTCTCGCGCCTCCGCAGCGCTGGATGCCACGCTGAGGATCGTTTCGACCGCTGCATGAACCCCGGCCCGGTCGGCATGCACGCCGTCAAAGGCACCTGCCGCCGCCAGACTTTCCAACTGCCGCCGATTGAGCAGGCGCGGTTCGATCCGGTCGGCAAAATCGTCCAGCGACTTGAACGGGCCGCCCGCATCGCGCTCCGCGACCAGTTGCTCCATCGCTTTCTCGCCAACGCCTTTCAGGCCGCCAAGTGCGTAGCGCACGGCAAAGCTGAGGCGCCGATCGTCGCCTTCCCGCTCGATCGTCTCGACCGAAAAATCCGCCAGGCTGCGATTGATGTCAGGCGCCAGACAAGCCAGGCCCATGCGGCGCATGTCGTCCACGAACACCGTCAGCTTGTCGGTCAGGTGAATATCGAACGCCATGGACGCGGCGTAGAATTCCGCCGGATAATGCGCCTTCAACCACGCCGTCTGATAGGCGAGCAGGGCATAGGCCGCCGCGTGCGATTTGTTGAAGCCATAGCCGGCGAACTTGTCGATCAAGTCGAACAGTTCGTTCGCCTTGCCCGCCGCGATGTCGCTCTTCGCACAGCCATCGACGAAGCGGGCGCGCTGGGCGTCCATCTCCGCCTTGATCTTCTTGCCCATGGCGCGGCGCAAAAGGTCGGCGTCTCCCAGCGAATAGCCCGCCAATATCTGCGCGGCCTGCATCACCTGTTCCTGATAGACGAAGATGCCGTAAGTCTCTTCGAGGATAGGTTTCAGGAGAATATGAGGATATTCAATCTCTTCCTGACCGTTCTTGCGACGTCCGAACATCGGAATATTGTCCATCGGGCCGGGGCGATAAAGCGACACCAGCGCGATGATGTCGCCAAAATTGGTCGGACGCACGGCGGCCAGCGTCTTGCGCATGCCTTCGGATTCCAACTGGAACACGCCCACAGTGTCACCGCGCTGCAACAGTTCATAGACCGCCGGATCGTCCCAGCCGAGCGAATTGAGGTCGATCTCCACACTCCGCCCGGCGAGCAGTTGCACCGCCTTCTGCAACACCGACAACGTCTTGAGGCCGAGGAAGTCGAACTTCACCAGCCCCGCGCCTTCGACATATTTCATGTCGAACTGCGTCACCGGCATGTCGGACCGGGGATCGCGATAGAGCGGCACCAGTTGCGACAGCGGCCGGTCCCCGATCACCACGCCCGCCGCGTGGGTGGAACTGTGGCGCGGAAAGCCTTCCAGCTTCATCGCATAATCGATCAGGCGCTTGACCTGCGCATCATTGTCATATTCCGCCCTGAATTCTGCCACGCCGTTCAGGGACCGTTCCAGCGTCCAGGGATCGGTCGGATGGTTGGGCACCAGCTTGGCAAGGCGATCGACCTGCCCATAGCTCATCTGCAGAACGCGGCCGGTGTCCTTCAGCACGGCGCGGGCCTTCAACTTACCGAAGGTGATGATCTGCGCGACATGATCCGCGCCATATTTCTGCTGGACGTAGCGGATCACTTCGCCGCGCCGGGTTTCGCAGAAGTCGATGTCGAAGTCCGGCATCGACACGCGTTCCGGGTTCAGGAAGCGTTCGAACAGCAGCCCCAGTTGCAACGGATCGAGATCGGTGATCGTCAGCGCCCAGGCGACGACCGATCCAGCGCCCGAACCACGGCCCGGCCCCACCGGAATGTCATGATCCTTCGCCCATTTGATGAAGTCGGCAACGATCAGGAAATAGCCGGGAAAGCCCATCTGGATGATGATGTCGGTTTCGAATTGCAGCCTGTCGAAATAGGGCTTGCGCGCTTCCTCGCCGGTGATGCCCGCCTTGGCCAGCCGCGCTTCCAGCCCGTCTCTCGCCTGCTCGCGCAGCATCTTCGCCTCGCCCTCGATATCGCCGGCAAGGCTTGGGAGGATAGGCTTACGCTTGGGCGCGGCCACGGCGCAGCGCTGCGCCACCACCAGCGTGTTGGCCAGCGCTTCGGGCAGATCCTCGAACAACCGCTTCATTTCCGCCGCCGGTTTCATCCAGGCGTCGGGCGAGCTGGTTCGCCGGTCAGGCGTCTCGACATAGGCGCTGTCGGCAATGCAGAGCATCACGTCATGCGCCTCATGAAAATGCGGCTCGGCAAAGCAGGTTGGGTTGGTCGCCACCAAGGGCAGGTCGCGGGCATAGGCAAGTTCGAGCAGTTCCGGCTCCGCCTTGCCCTCGACCGGGTCCAGACGGCGGCATATCTCAATATAGAGCCTGCCGGGGAACAGAGCCTCAAGCCGCTTCGCATAGGCGAGCGCCGCGGCGGGCTGATCCTCCGCGAACAGACGCCCCAGCGCACCCTCGCCCCCCGCCGTCAGCGCGATCAGGCCATCGGTGCGGCCTTCCAGACTATCCATGCTGATATGCGGCACTTCCTCGACCGGGCGGTCGAGATGCGCCATCGAAACCAGTGCGCAAAGATTGTCGTAGCCCGTTGAATCCTGCGCATAGAGGGCGAGCCAGTCGTGCACGGGCGCCGCATTGGCCGGGCGGTCGGGCCGGGCTATGCCGACCATCGCGCCGATGACCGGCTGCACCCCCTCCCCCTTGCAGGCGTCGGAAAAGGCCATGGAACCGTAGAGGCCGTTCCGATCCGTGATGGCGGCAGCGGGAAAGCCCAGCGCCTTGGCCTGTTTCGCGATCTTCTTGGGGTCGATCGCCCCTTCCAGCATGGTGAAGGAAGAAAAAACGCGAAGGGGGACAAAACCGGCATGAGGCATGCGCCCATCTAGGCACTCCCACCGATTCGGCACCAGCCCCCAGGCCAAGAAAGTCGTGGGTAAAATTGCACCGCGAACGACCGCCGATTAACGTCTCTCCAAGACTTTGGGCTTAGCTTGAAAGGATTATGCGCTTATCCACCATCACCAACTACGCCTATGGCGCCACCGTGGCCCTGACACTGGCATCGGGCGCCGTCATGCTCATGGCGTCCAGCACGGAAGAGAAAGAACGGGCCGCCGTCGAACAGCGGGCCGCCTTCGATCAGATGACCGCCACGCTGGAGGAAGACACCTACCGCCAGACCGAACAGGCGCGGGCCTATGCGATCACAGGCGATCCTTCGCATGTCATCGCCTATCGCCGGGAAAAGGCGACGCTCCGCTCTGTCGAACAGAGAATTCTCCATCTGCGCGATCGGGGAGCCAGCGTCAGCGAACTCGCGGCCCTGCAACAAGGGCTGCACTGGGCCGATGGACTGACCGATGAGCAGGAAGCGGCCATCAACGCCGCCGAAAAAGGCGATCAGGAAACCGCGCGCAAGATCCTGTTCGGTGACGAATATGGCCGGGAACTTGATCGCATCGCCGCTCAGATCGGCAAGTTCCAATATATATTGGATCAACGAACGGAAAACACCGTCCGGCAGGCGACCGAATCGGCACGGCAATGGCGCTTCATGTCGGAAATCATGCTGGGCGCGACCGCCCTGCTGTTCCTGTGCGTCCTCTATTTCATCCTGAAGCAGCGCATCCTGCGCCCGGTGGTGCGGTTGAGCGATGTCGTGACGCGGCTGGCCGCGCAGGATTTCGCTGCCGTGCCGCCCGACTTCCCCCAGGTGGACGAAATTGGCGACATGGCCCAGGCCGTCCGCATTTTCCGGGAAAACGGGCTGGAAAGGCAAAGGCTGGAACAGGAACGGGATACGGACCGGATCACGCGCGACCAGCTTTCGCGCATGACGCAGCGCCTGCAAGGATGCGACAGCATAGGCGATCTTGTCGAGGTCGTCCGGCGTTTCGCGCCTGAAATCGCGCCCGGTTTTGCCGGGCGGCTTTATATCCACGACACCCGCCGCAATGCGATGGTGCAGGCGTGCGACTGGCTGTCGCCCCGGCAGTCGGGCGAGGAATTCGCGCCGACGGCTTGTTGGGCGCTGCGGCGCGGGCAAATCCATAAACCGACCGGCGAACTGGTCGACATTCCCTGCGAGCATCTGGCCGGAAACGTCCTGTCTCCCACCATCTGCATACCGCTGACGGCACAGGGGGAGAGCATCGGCCTACTCTATGTCGAGCAGCCTGATGACGGGACCGCCGATCAGATCAGCCGCACCGAACGATATCTGGAGATGCTGGCCGAGAATATCAGCCTGGCGCTTGCCAATCTGCGGTTGCGCGACGTGCTGCGGCAGATGGCGATGGCCGATCCGCTGACCGGCCTTGCCAACAGGCGCCGCTTCGACACGGTATACAAGGAGCAGGTGATTCGTGCCGAAAGCGCGATGACGCCGCTGGCCTGCCTGATGGTGGACATCGACCATTTCAAGCGGTTCAACGACACGCACGGCCATGATGCTGGCGACGCGGTGCTGCGCGCCGTGGGCGGGGTACTGAACGAAGCGCTGCGCGAAAAGGATTGCGCTTTCCGCCTGGGCGGCGAGGAGTTCGTGCTGCTCATGCCGGGCTTCGCACAGGATCAGGCGATCGACCGGGCCATTCAGGTGCAACAGAAATTGCAGGATCTGCGCGTCGACCATCGGGGCGAGGAATTGGGGCCGATCACCGCATCCTTCGGCCTTGCCGTCTTTCCTGACCATGGCCGGGCGGAAAGGCTGGTCCGGACAGCCGATGCCGCGCTGCTTCGGGCGAAAAATCAAGGGCGCAACCAGATCGTCATCGCGACGGTCCGGGATGCGGCGTCACATCCGGCCTGAACCTTCCTCCAGCAGGCCTTCGTGAAGGCGGACCACCCGGTCCATCTTCTGGGCCAGCCGTTCATTATGCGTCGCCACCAGCGCGGCGGAGCCTTCCTCCCGCACCAGCCGCAGGAACTCCGCCAGCACGACATCGGCGGTCCGCTCGTCCAGATTGCCGGTCGGCTCGTCCGCCAGAACGAGAGCGGGCCGGTTGGCGAGCGCCCGCGCCACAGCCACGCGCTGCTGTTCGCCGCCGGACAACTGGCTCGGCCGGTGTTCAAGGCGATGCCCCAACCCCAATGATCCCAGCAGCGATTCAGCGCGGGCGCGGGCCGTCGCCATGTCGGCGTCACGTATCACCTGCGGCAATATGACATTCTCCGCCGCATTGAAGTCGGGCAGCAGATGATGAAACTGGTAGACGAAACCGAGCGCGTCACGGCGCAACCGCGTCCGCCCGTCATTGTCGAGCTTCGCCGCTTCTTCGCCACCTATGCGGATCGATCCGTCGAAGCCGCCCTCCAGCAGCCCGACCGCCTGTAGCAATGTCGATTTCCCCGATCCCGAAGGACCGAGCAACGCCACGATCTCCCCCTGCGCTACCGCCAGATCGATGCCGCGCAGAACCTCTATGGTGATGCCGCCCTGAGTGAAGCTGCGTTTGAGGCCGCCGACCTTCAATATCTCATTCATAGCGCAGCACCTGCACGGGATCGGTATTGGCGGCCTTGAACGCGGGATAGAGCGTCGCCAGGAAGCTGAAGATCAGCGCCATCAGGCAGATGATCGCGATCTCCACCGGATCGGGCTTGGCCGGCAATTCGGTAAGGAAGCGGATCGAGGGATCCCACAGATTCTGCCCGGTCAGGAACTGGATCGCGTTCACCACGCTCTGACGGAAGAACAGGAAGGTGAAGCCCAGCGCCATGCCCGCCGCCATACCGAGCGACCCGATCGTCACACCCACGGTCATGAATATCTTCACCAGGCCTACGCGGCTCGCCCCCATGGTGCGCAAAATCGCGATATCGCGGGTCTTTGCGCGCACCAGCATGATCAGCGACGAGAGGATGTTGAACACCGCCACCAGCACGATGATCGACAGCACCACGAACATCGCGACCCGTTCCACCGCCAGTGCTTCGAACAGGGACGCGTTCATCTGACGCCAGTCCGTCACGACGGCGCGCCCTGCGACCTTGCCGGCCAGCGGCTCCAATATCGCGGCGACCCGGTCGGCGTTCACGGTCTCGACCTCGATCATGCCGACCACGTCGCCCAGCAGCAACAAGGTCTGTGCGTCTTCCATGGGCATGACCACGAACGCCTTGTCATAATCATAGATGCCGACTTCGAAGATGGCGGCAACCTGATAGGAAACCTGTCGCGGAACAGTGCCGAAGGGCGTCGACCGGCCCGCCGGATTGATGATGGTGATGCTGTCGCCCAACTGGATGCCCAGATTTTCCGCCAGGCGCGAGCCGAGCGCCACCTTGCCGCCATTAGGTGTCAGCGCGTTCAGGCTGCCTGCGACGACCTTTGCCTTTAGCGTCGCATTGTTGCGAATGTCGTTCACGATCATGCCGCGTACCAGCACCGCTTCCACCCGGCCCTGGAAGCTGCCGAGCAAGGGCTGCTCGATCAGCGGCGTGGCGCTGGTCACGCCGGGCGTCGCCTTCGCCTCCTTCAGCACCGCCTTCCAGTCCGGCAGGCGCCCGCCATAGCCTTGAACGACGGCATGGCCGTTGAGGCCCACGATCTTGTCGAACAGTTCGGCGCGGAAGCCGTTCATCACGCTCATCACGATGATGAGCGCCGCCACCCCCAGCATCACCGCCACCAGGCTGATGCCGGCGACCAGGAAGATAAATCCCTCCCCCTTGCCGGGCAGCAGGTAACGCTTGGCAATCATGCGTTCGTATCGGGATAGAATCATGATGGCGCGGACGGCCTCTCGATTGGGATAGGGCAGCCCGTCTAGCACGCTCTCGACCGACGGCAAGCATTGCCGATTGTTGCATGGGAGCCACAGCCGTCTGGGGAAAATTACAATGCCCGGAAATAGCCCGTGACAGCGGCCCGCTCTGCCCATAGCAAAGGCCTCGAAGCACAGGTAAATGGCCGTGGTTCAGGGATACTGCATCCCGCTTCGAGCTTAGGGGGCTAAGAAGCGGTTGAGGCAGGCCAAGGGGGAGACGAGCAATCGTCCATTAGTACCCGGGTCGTGGAAACATGGCCCGGGTACTTTTTATTTGGGCCATCGCCCGCGCCATATTCGCATTTCAATAGCTCTTGAAACGCACTTCCGTCGAACCATATCGAATGCGTCCAACCGCCATACGGGGTTGGACATGGTTCCGCCGGATGCCTTGTCCTGGGTCCGGCATGTTCATTTTGCTCTTTGGGAGATTATGACAATGCGTGGTTTTGACCTGACCCCCTATCGCCGCTCGACCGTGGGTTTCGACCGTCTGTTCGACCTGATTGAAAACAATGCACGGTTGAGCCAAGGCGACAATTATCCCCCGTTCAACATCGAACGGCTTTCCGAAGATCGCTATCGCGTCACGCTCGCCGTGGCGGGATTCCGCGCCGATGAGATCGACATCACTGCCCAGCAGAACCTGCTTCAGGTGACTGGACGGAAGGATGAAGCGCAGGGAGGCGCCCGCTCCCATTTCCTGCATGTCGGCATCGCCAATCGCAGCTTCGAACGCCGTTTCGAACTCGCTGATTTCGTGCGGGTGGAAAAGGCCGATTTGGCCGACGGTCTGCTGACGATCGAACTGGTGCGCGAAGTTCCCGAGGCGATGAAGCCGAAGAAGATCGCGATCAACGGTGGCCAGCTTGTGGAGATCAACGGCGACCGCGACGCTGCCTGATCCGCTTCACTTAAAAACGGGGCGCGGCGATCCTGCCGCGCCCCGTTTTTCTAGATCAGATCTCAACCTGACTGCCCAGTTCGACCACGCGATTGGTCGGCAACCGGAAGAATTCCATCGCGCTTTCCGCGTTACGCAGCATCCAGGCGAAAATCTTCTCACGCCAGAGCGGCATACCCGGCTTGGCGGACGGCAGCAGAGTCTGCCGCGCGAGGAAGAAGCTGGTGTCCATCATCCTGAACGCCTGGCCGCAACCTGTCACATTTTTGAGCGCGGCGGGAACATCAGGCTCCTGCATGAAGCCATATTGCAGGACCAGGCGGAAGAAACCGCGGCCCAGATCTTCCAGTCTGCAACGCCCGTCATCCTCGACAACGGGCACATCCTTGATCTTGACGGTCAACAGGATGACGCGCTCATGCAAGACTTTGTTATGCTTGAGATTGTGCAGCAGCGCATGCGGAACGCCGTCGGGCGTCGAGGTCATGAAAACCGCCGTGCCAGGCACGCGGACGGCGCTGTTCGCGGCGGACGCGACGAAGACAGGGATCGGCATGGCCGCTTCGCGCAGCCGGTCCTGCACCAGCCGGCGTCCCCGCGACCAGGTGGTGAGCAGCGTGAAGATCACGAAGCCGATCAGCAGCGGGAACCAGCCGCCGGCGGGCACCTTCGTGAGATTCGCGGCCAGATAGGCGCCATCCACCAGGAACAGCACCGACAGCAAGGGCGCGGAATAATACCAGCGCCACTTCCACAGGCGGTAAAGCAACACGGTGAGCAGCACATTGTCGATGAACATCGCACCCGTGACGGCGATGCCATAGGCTGCGGTCAGGTTAGATGACGTCTGGAACACCAGCACCAGCAGGATCACCATGATCATGAGTCCCCAGTTGATCAGGGGAATGTAAATCTGCCCTGCGGTCGACGCGCTGGTATGGGCGATCCGCAAGCGCGGCATGAAGCCGAGCTGGATCGCCTGCTGCGTGACGGAGAAGGCGCCGGAGATCACCGCCTGGCTGGCGATGATCGCCGCCAGCGTCGCAAGGCCGACTAGCGGCAATTGGGCCCATTGCGGCGCCAGATAATAAAAGGGGCTGTGCAGGGCCGAAGCGCCCTCGCGAAACAGCAGCGCGCCCTGCCCCATATAGTTCATCATCAGCGCGGGCAGGACGAAGGTCAGCCACGACACCCGGATCGGGCTGCGTCCGAAATGGCCCATATCGGCGTAGAGCGCTTCGGCACCCGTCACCGCCAGCACGATCGCGCCCAAAGCGAGAAAGGCGGGGAGCGGATCGGTCACGAAGAACATGACGGCCCAATAAGGGTTGAACGCGTAGAGAATGCCGGGCGTCTTGGCGATGCTGATAATGCCAAGAACCGCGATCGTCAGGAAATAGAACAGCATGATCGGGCCGAACAGCGAAGCGACGCGATTCGTCCCCAATCCCTGTATCCAGAACAGGCCCAGCAGAATGATGATCGCCGCCGGCAGGATCAGCGGGGCGAGGTTGCTATTATAGACCGCCAGCCCCTCGACCGCCGACAGCACCGAAACGGCGGGCGTGATCATCGAGTCGCCATAGAAAAGCGATGTCGCGAACACGCCCAGCAATACGATCCCCCGCGACCATCGCTGCGTCTTGGTCTGGCCGTTGATCAGCGCCAGCAGGGCAAGGCTGCCCCCCTCCCCCTTATTGTCGGCGCGCATGATGACGGTGACATATTTGAGGGTCACGACCAGCATCATCGACCAGAACATCAGGCTGATGACGCCCAATATATGGTCCGGATCGAGGTCCAGATGATGATGCCCGGCAAAGGTTTCCCGGAATGCGTAAAGCGGGCTGGTGCCGATATCGCCGAACACGATCCCGATCGCGCCGACGACCAGCTTCAGCGTCGCCTTCTGTCCCGCATGGCCGTGATCATGGGCGCTTTCGTCATCGGCGCGCACGGCGCCGCCAGTGATCCCGTCAGCCATGGAGAAAATGCCGAATTGTCATGATCTTTGGACACCCGAACGGGGAAGCGACCGTCTTGCCATTTCATAGCCCCCGCAAACCGCCGCGCCCTATCATGGCTCCAGAGTGGTGGCAATGATGCCGCTGCGGCTTTGATCGCTTATCGGCTGTCAGGCCCAAGCCCAGACCCAAGCATGGCGTCGATACGCGCGATGTTGCTTTCGAGTTCCTTCTTGACCTCGCTGCCCTCGGGCGCGCTAACGGCAAGCGGCGCCCAGAGCGCACGAGCCTCCTTGAGTTGCCCCGCACGGGCAAGCGCCAGACCGTAGAAATAGCGCGGCGCCGGACCTTCGGGATCGATCGCCATGGCGCGGCGGTACGCGAAATCGGCCGATGGGGACAGCACCCCGCCTGCATGCGCCACCAACGCATTGCCGAATCCCAGCCACAGATTGGGATCGTCGGGCGTTTCGCGAAGACCGGACAGCAGCACATTAGCCGCTTCCTTCGTCTTCCCCTGACGCCCGAGGCCATCCGACAACATCAGCCACTGGCCCGCCTTGCCATAGCGCTCGGCAAGGCCCCGGCGCTGTTCGGCAAGCTTCTCGTCAAAGGCCGCGCCGCCTTTGTCCGCCGCTTGTCGGGGCGAGCCCGCCAATCCCGGTTTCCCCTGCCAGGCGTAGCCAGCAAGGCCCAGCAGCAGGGCAGCGGCCGTGATCTCCCAGGCCGGGCGCGGAATCCGGCCGATCGCTACAAGCGCCACGCTCACCATGATCACCAATGCGGCGGCGATGATCCAACCGGTCATGACCGCCTCCACCGCTTGATCCGCCCGCGCAGCAGCAGCAGTCCCAGCCCCAGCAGAACCAGCGGCGCGGCCCAAAGCGGCCAGAGGATCGGTTCGGCTGTCGGCTCATAGCTCACCCAGTCGCCATAGCGCTCGATCAGCCAGGCGCGGATATGTTCGGGCTGCTCGCCCGCCATGATACGTTCACGGATCTGCGAGCGCAGGTCACCGGCCATGCTGGCATTGCTGTCGGCTATCGACTGGCTCTGACAGGTGAGGCAGCGGATCGTTTCCATGAGCGTCCGCGCCTTTTTCTCCAGCGCCGGGTCTTCGATCTGGCGGTCGGCATAGGGCGCGGGGGGCAGAGCGGACTGTGCGAAGACAGGGACGCTCAGCATCAGCGCCAGCAAGGCTACCACCATCTTCATTGCGCGCTCCTCAACCGGTCGAGGATCATCGGCACGTCATCCTCGCGAATGTCGCCCACATGCTGATAGGCGATGCGGCCCTTTCCGTCGATGATGAAGCTTTCGGGAACGCCGGACGAACCCAGCGCGATCTGCACCTCGCTCCGCGCATCCAGGCCGATGTGGGCATAGGGATTGCCGTAGCGCTTGAGGAAGGCGTCGACATCGGGTCGCGCATCGCGGATGGCTATGGCGTCGATTTCCACGCCTGCCTGCTTGAGCGCCAGCAATTGCGGCGCTTCAGCCGCGCAGGGAACACACCAGCTCGCGAAGATATTGAGCAGGCGCGGCTTGCCGCTTGCGAGCTCTGTGCTTGCGAGCGGAGGCCGATCGCTCGCGGCGGCGGGCAGGACGAAGGCGGGCAGCGATTTGCCCACCAGTTTCGAGCTGATAATCCGGTCGTCGGGACGCAGCAGCCCGCTCGCGAACAACCCGAAAAAGCCGAGGAACAGCGCCAGCGGCAGCCAGATGAGCAGCTTCCTCATGCGACGGCCTCCATGGCCTTCCGCATGCGCCATTTGAGCAGCCAGCCGCGCCGCTCCCGCCCGACCATCGCCAGCGCGCCGCCCAGCGCGATCAGGAAGCCGCCAAACCAGATCAGCGTCACGAACGGCTTCCACCAGATGCGGAGCTGCCAGCGGCCCTCATCTGCCTCTTGTCCCAGCACGACGTAGAGCTGGCCGTTCCAGCGCGTCAGCAGCGCGGCTTCGGTCGTGGTCGTCGGCGGAGAGGCGAAGAAGCGTGACTGGGGATGCAGCAGGACAGGTTCGCCTCCATCGCGGCTCGCTTCCATATCGGCCTGGAGCGCGGTCCAATTGTCGCCCGCGATCGGTAATATCTGCTTGAAACGGAGCGTCCAGCCCGCCGTCTCCACCGTGTCGCCGGGGCGTGCCGCCACCAGCTTTTCCACCGTAAAGGCCGAATCGCAGGCCATGCCAGCCAGGCTGACCGCGCAGCCCAAATGAGCGATCACCATGCCCCAGGTGAAGAGCGGCGTCCGGCGCAGATTGCGCTTCCAGAGCGGCGCGACACTTCCCACGGCGACCGCCAGAGCGATCACCAGACCAAGGAAGGGCAATATGCCGATCCGCCCCCAGGCCAATACCGCCAATGCGAGAAAGACCAATATTCCCACCGCCAGCGGGACCATCATGCGCCGGGTCACTTCCCGCATCCGGTCACGCCGCCAGCGGGTCAGGGGGCCGAGGATCATGACGAGCATCAACGTTAGCGCGACCGGGCCTGCGATGCGGTCGAAATAGGGCGCGCCGACCGACACCTTATGGCCAAAGGCTTCGGTCAGCAGCGGATAGAGCGTGCCGATCAGCACCAGCCCCAATATCACCGAGAGCAGCAGATTGTTGACGACCAGCATGGTTTCCCGGCTGACCAACTCGAACGGCGCGCCCTCACGAACCGCGCCGACGCGCCAGCCGAACAGCGCCAGCGCGCCGCCGATGTAGATGCCGAGCAGCGCCAGAATGAAAGTGCCGCGCTCCGGATCGACGGCAAAGGCATGGACGCTGGTCAAAATGCCCGACCGGACCAGGAAAGTGCCGACCATCGACATGGAAAAAGCAATCACCGCCAGCATCACCGTCCATGCGCGCAAGGCGTCTCGCGTCGCCAGCACGGTCACGCTATGCAGCAACGCAGTCGCCGCCAGCCAAGGCATGAGCGAAGCATTTTCCACCGGGTCCCAGAACCACCAACCGCCCCAGCCCAGCTCATAATAGGCCCAATAGCTGCCCGCCGTGATGCCGAGCGTCAGCAATATCCACGCGCCCAGAACCCAGGGCCGCATGGCGCGCGCGAAGGCGGCGTCCACCTGCCGGGTCAGCAGCGCGCCCACGGCGAAGGAAAAGGCAACGGACAGGCCAACATAGCCGAGGTAAAGCGTCGGCGGATGGAAGGCGAGGCCCGGATCCTGCAACAGCGGATTGAGCCCCTGCCCGTCCGCTGCCGGCGGATCGATGCGAGCAAAGGGATTGGAGGCGAAAAGCAGGAAAGCGTAGAAACCGAGGCTGATCGCCGCCTGCCCGCCCAGCGTCGCCATGTGCGTTTCGCGCCGCAACGCCCGCTCGAACAGGGCGACGGCGGCGCCCGCCACGCCCATCACCGTTACCCAGAGCAGCATCGACCCTTCATGATTGCCCCAGGTTCCGGCGAATTTGTAGAGCCAGGGCTTCATCGAATGGCTGTTGGTGACGACGAGCAGGACCGACATGTCGGATCGCAGGAACAGCGTGATCAGCAGGGCAAAGGCCATCGCCGTCAGCACCCCCTGCGCCACCGCCACGGGCCGCACCGCGCCCAGCAGTTCGCTCTTGCCTCCGGCAAGGCCGATCGCCGCCAATGCCAACTGAAGCAGGGCCAGCGACGCGGCAAGCCATAATGCGGCAAGGCCAGCCTCAGCGATCATGCCTGCTCCGCTTCACTGATCCGCCTTCATCTTGTGGGTCTTCTCATCATAGCTCATGCCTTCCAGCTCACGCGGCATGTAGCGCTCATCATGTTTGGCCAGCAAATTGGTGGCCTGGAAGGTGCCGCCTGCATCGAACGCCCCCTCCGCCACCACGCCCGAACCTTCGCGAAAGAGATCAGGGGCAATGCCCCTGAAACTGGCAGGTACGGTCGCCTTGCCGTCGGTGACGACGAAATGGATGGTGACGCCGTCGCTCGCCCGCTTGAAGCTGCCCTTAACCACCATGCCGCCCAGCCGGATCGCCTTGCCCGGCTCGACGCCCTTGGTCTTCACGTCATTGGGGGCGTAGAAATAAGCCGCCTCGTCCTTGAGCGCGGACGCCGCCAGCAGGCCCGCGCCGATCAGCGCGGCCAATGCCACCACGGCCAGGATCAGTCTTTGATGCTTCGCCTTCATGCGCGGTCCGCCGTTGCCTTGCTTTCAGCGCCGCGCATCGCGCGCCAACTGAGCAGGCTGATGAGGCCGGTACCCAACAAGGTCAGCGCATAGGCGCCGATGACGAAAGCCCACTGATTCATCCATTATCCCCGAGCAAGCCGCTGCATCCGCGCTTCGATCTTGTTCTGCGCCAATATGGCGCGCATGCGCATCAGCACGATCGCGGCGAAAAGCAAGGTAAATCCAAGCAGGGTGAAACCCAGCGGCCAGAGCAGCGCCGTATCGATGCTCGACCCGCGCAGGGTGATGCTGGGGCCTTGATGCAGGCTGTTCCACCACACCACAGAGCGGTTGATGATCGGGATGTTGATCGCTCCGACCAGTCCGAAAATGGCGGTGACCGGACTGACCCCGCCGCTGCCCTGGCGCGCGCTGGCATTGGCGAGCGCGATATAGCCGAGATAGAGGAACAACAGCACCAGCATGGAGGTCATGCGCCCGTCCCATTCCCACCAGGTGCCCCAGGTCGGACGCCCCCAGATCGATCCGGTGATGAGGCAGATCGCGGTGAAAAAGGCTCCCGGCACGGCAATGGCCCGCCCCGCCACGGCGGCAAGCGGATGGCGCCAGACCAGTTGCATCAGCGCGGCGATGGCGATGCCGGTCCATCCCCCCATGCCCAGCCAGGCGGCGGGAACATGGATATAGAGGATCCGCACCGTATCGCCCTGAAGATAATCCGCCGGTGTCAGGAACAGGCCGCAGCCAGCCCCGGTCAGCAGCAAAATCAGCCCCGGCCAGAACAGCCAGACCGTCAGCGGCCGGGCAATTTTGAGGAAGCGTGCAGGATTGGCGAAACGATGCATGAGAAGAGGCTATTAGCTTTCCAAATGCCTCAAGGCCAGTAGACCTTTTTCCCAATTTAAGTCGCCGGAAAATCGCGATTGGCCCCGGCCATGTCCCCTTTTTTGTGACAGACAGGCGACAAACCGTCCCTGACGCACTATATGCGCGCAAAAGCCGCCCTGATGAGTGCGGACAGGATTGGCAATGGACCATCAAAAACCCATGTTTACGACGAACCCGTTCGACGACGACAAACTGCGTGAGGAATGCGGCATTTTCGGCGTTTTCAACGCTGAAACCGCATCCGCCATGGTCGCTCTTGGCCTTCATGCGCTCCAGCATCGCGGCCAGGAAGCCGCGGGCATCACCAGTTGGGACGGCCATGATTTCCACACCCATAGGGCGATGGGGCATGTGGCTGGCAATTTCGATCGCGACGAAGTGATTCGGGCTCTTCCCGGCGGCGCGGCCTGCGGCCATGTCCGCTATTCGACCACTGGCGAAACGTCGCTGCGCAATGTCCAGCCGCTTTACGCAGAGCTAAGCTCGGGCGGTTTCGCCGTCGCGCATAACGGCAATATTTCCAATGCCATGAAGCTGCGCCGGGAGCTGATCCGCCGCGGATCGATCTTCCAGTCGACCTCCGATACGGAGGTCATCATCCATCTGGTCGCCACCTCGACCTACCGGACGCTGCTCGACAAATTCATCGATGCGCTGAAGCAGGTCGAGGGCGCCTATTCGCTGATCGTCATGACGCCCGAGGGCATGGTCGCCTGCCGCGATCCGTTGGGCATTCGCCCCCTCGTGATGGGCAAGCTGGGCGATTCGATCATCTTCGCTTCCGAAACCGTCGCCTTCGACGTGGTGGGCGCGGAGCATGTCCGCTCGATCGATCCGGGCGAACTGGTCATCGTCACCCATGACGGCGAAGTGCGCAGCCACCGCCCCTTTGGCGAGACGCACGCGCGCCCCTGCATTTTCGAGCATGTCTATTTCAGCCGTCCCGATTCGGTCGTCGACGGCTCCAGCGTCTATTCCGTCCGCAAGGCGATCGGCGCGCAGCTTGCCATCGAAAATCCGGTCGAGGCGGACTATGTCATCCCGGTACCCGACAGCGGCGTTCCGGCGGCGATCGGCTATGCTCAGCAGTCGGGCATTCCCTTCGAACTGGGCATCATCCGCTCGCACTATATCGGCCGCACCTTCATCCAGCCGGGCGACAAGGTCCGCCATCTGGGCGTGAAGCTGAAGCATAATGCCAACCGCGCTTTGATCGAGGGCAAGCGTATCGTCCTGATCGACGATTCGATCGTGCGCGGCACCACCTCGCTCAAGATCGTGCAGATGATGCGCGAAGCGGGCGCCAAGGAGGTGCATATGCGCATAGCCAGCCCGCCGACCAAACATAGCTGCTTCTATGGCGTCGACACGCCGGAGCGGACCAAGCTGCTGGCGCATCGGCTGGACATTGGCGGGATGCAGGATTTCATCCACGCCGACAGCCTGTCCTTCATCTCGATCGATGGCCTGTACAAGGCGCTGGGTGAAGCCAAGCGCGCGGACATCCGGCCGCAATATTGCGATGCCTGCTTCACCGGCGATTATCCCACGACCCTGACCGACCAGGACGAGGTCGTGGTGCAGAACCAGCTCGAATTGCTGGCCGAACGGGTGGTCTGAACCCCTTTTATTTCGCTACATGGACGGGCCTGACGCTTTGCAGCTTCCGGCCCGTCTCTTCCTGACCCTGATGAGGGATATTCCATGTCGACTCAGCCTCTTTCCGGCCAGCCCCTTTCCGGTAAGCTTGCTCTCGTCACCGGAGCGAGCCGCGGTATCGGCGCCGCCACGGCAGAAGCGCTGGCCGCCGCTGGCGCGCATGTCATCCTTACCGCCCGGACCAACGGCGGGCTGGAAGAGGTAGAGGATCGCATCCATCAGGCCGGCGGCAGCGCGACCATAGCGCCACTGGACCTGATCGACGGCGAAAGTGTCGGGCGATTGGCGCAAGCCATTTCAGGCCGCTGGCAGGCGCTCGACATATTGGTTCTCAATGCGGCGACGCTGGGCAGCCTCGCTTCGGTTCCAGCCATCGACGCGAAGGAATTCGCTCGTTTGCTGACGCTGAACATAGCCGCGCCCCAAGCCTTGATCGCCGCCTTTGACGGCATGCTCCGGGCGAGTGGCGATGCGCGGGTTGTGGCCATCACCTCCTCGGTCGGCGCAAAGCCGCGGGCTTATTGGGGCGCTTATGGGGCTTCGAAAGCGGCGCTGGAAACGCTGGTCGGCGCCTATGGCGAGGAAGTGAAGAATATTTCCGCCATTCGTACCCATATCGTCGATCCAGGCGCCACGCGTACGGCGATGCGCGCGCGCGCTTTTCCCGGCGAAGATCCGACGGCGCTCAAGGATCCGGCTATTGTGGGACGCGCTATTGTCGATCTGGCGATTGCGGATACGCCCGACGGATACCGGACGCGTATCGATTAGGCGTTCGGGATTCGGTCGTGGCTGGAATTGGCCAATTGCTGACGAGAGATATCCGTTCGGGCGGAGCGAGGCTCCCATGCTTCGCCTTCGCTCAGCAAGATCCTTCGACAAGCTCAGGGCGAACGGAAACTGAAAGTCCGCTTCCCACCCATTACAGCCATAGGCTAAGCTGAATTCCCGACATTCTAAGCCGGTTTCACCAACGTAACCTGCGCGACATCGATCGTACCGCCGCGAAAGCCGCCTTCGCAATACATCAGATAATAGCGCCAGAGATCGACGAAATGCTGGTCGAAGCTGGCAGGCAGCAACCCCTTGTCGATCGCCCGGTCGAAGCGTTCGCGCCACCGCCGAAGCGTTTCGGCATAGTGCGGCCCAAAGCGGTGGACATCGCTCCATTCCAGGCTCCGGGCTTCCGCCAGGGCGCGAAAGCGGCTTTCTGAAATCAGCATGCCGCCCGGAAATACATAGCTCTGGATGAAGTCCGCCCCGCGGGCATAGCTTTCGAATATCGCGTCATCGATCAATATATATTGAATCGCCGCCCTCCCTCCCGGCTTGAGCAGCCTGGCGATCGCCTCAAGATAGGCGGGCCAATAGCGTTCCCCTACCGCCTCCACCATTTCCACGCTCGCGATCGCGTCATATTGCCCCTGGGCGTCGCGATAATCCCGAAGAATGATGTTCGCCCCAGACCCCAGCCGATCACGAGCATAGTACGCCTGCTCGACCGACAGCGTGAGCCCGTCATAATGGATCGGGCAGCGCGCCATCGCCTGCTCGGCAAGGCCGCCCCAACCGCAGCCGATCTCCAGCAACGAGTCGCCTTCGCGCAGGTCGAGCCGGTCGAGAATGGCGTCGACCTTCCTTTGTTGCGCCCGTTCGAGACTTTCAATCCGGTCATCGGGATCGCGAAACAGGCCGCTGGAATAATGCATGGTCCGGTCGAGCCACAATCCGTAAAAATCATTCCCCAGATCATAATGATAGGCGATGTTGCGGCGTGAACCCTTGCGGCTGTTGCGGCGCGCCCAATGCACCACCCGGCCGATCCAGCGGGCTGGCCCGCGTGGACGGGCGACATTGCCCAGGCTGACGGCATTGGCCATGAACAGGGCGAAAAGCGGAACCGGGTCGGGACTGGTCCACTCCCCGCGCGCCCAGGCTCTATACCAGCCTGCCGATCCGCTAGCGATCAGGCGAAGCAGCGCCCGCCACCGCAGCAGATGAACCTCGCATTCCGGCCCCGGTTCTCGACAGCCGAGCAAGCGCTGGCTGCCGTCGGGCAGAATGGCGTGCAAGGAGCCCCTCTCCAGCCCCAGATCGATGCGGTCGAGCAGCTTGTGAAATTGCCGGGCCGCAAGCTGGCCCAGCCACGCGTGGCTGCGGCGATCCAGCGGGCGCCTGACCGGCACTGCCGCCCTGCCGCGACGAGGTTCGATGGCGTTCATTTTTCCATTCTGCCCGATGGTTTACGGCATCGCAATCATGGCTTGCAGTGACGCCAGGCGGCCAGTGCGCTCTCCCGTCCTTCCCTGTGGCCGATGCACTTGGCCGGATAATCGGGCGGGCGCACGCCATGAATGTCGGGGTCGTGAATGCGATCATCGTCCAGATGCGCCAGCTCCGGCACCCATGTCCTGATATAGCCGGCGGCGTCGAATTTTTCCGACTGTGTCAGGGGCGCCATGATACGCGAAAAGATATTGGCATCGACGCCGCTGCCCGCAACCCATTGCCAGTTGACGCTGTTATTGGCGTAGCTTGCATCGACCAGCGTATCCCAGAACCAGCGCGCGCCGTGCCGCCAGTCGATCAGCAGATGCTTGATCAGGAAACTTGCCGCGATCATGCGGACGCGATTGTGCATCCAGCCGGTCGTCCAGAGCTGGCGCATCCCCGCATCGACGATCGGATAGCCGGTGCGCCCGGTTTTCCACGCCTCAAAATCGCTTCCGGCCTCTCCAAGATCGCGCCAGGGCATGGCGTCGAACGCCTCCCGCGCATTTTCGGAACCATAAGTGGGCATCGCCCAGATCTGGGTGTGAGCATAGTCGCGCCAGATCAATTCCTTGAGGAAGGTGGTCGCATCGCCGGGCGCTCCGGCGACCCGGTGCCAGACATAGGCGGGCGACACTTCCCCGAAATGGAGATGGGGCGAAAGGCGCGAGCTTCCCTCCTGCGACGGCAGGTTCCGCGCTCTGTCATAATCCGCCGCCTTGTCCAGAAATGCCGCGACATTGGCCCGTGCCCCCGCCTCGCCAGGCGTCCAATCGCGGGAAAAGGCTGCGGCCCAATCCGGCTTCGTCGGCAAAAGCCGCCAATCGTCGAGCGAATCGCTTTTCGGCCATTGCGGAGGCGCATCTATATGCGAGGGCGCATGGGCTGGCGCAGCGGGGGGCATCTGTTCCATCACGGCGCGCGCGAAGGGCGTGTAGATTCGATAGCTGTTTCCTCCGCCCGTCCGCACCGCACCCGGCGGCAACAACAACCCGCCATCGTGCAGGCAAAGGTCCAGCCTTTTGGCGAGCGCCTTTTCCGCATTGCGCCACCATGGCTCATAATGGTGCAGCGCATGAACGCGCCGGGCTCCAGTCTCCTCGGCAATTTGGGTGAGCTGATCGATGCAGTCGCCTTGCCTCAGAATCAGGCGGGAACCCCTGTCCCGCAGATTTTCATCCAGACTGGTGACGCTGTGATGCAGCCACCAGCGCGATGCACCGCCGATTTTCCACTGACGGGGCGCCTGATCGTCCAGCACATAGACGGGAATCACCGGCCCCTCCTGCACGGCGGCGGCCAGCGCGGCCTGATCGGCAAGGCGCAGATCCTGGCGAAACCAGACGAGAACGGGGTTCGGCATGGAAGCGGCCATGCCATGGGCGGGGCGCGGTTCCAAGCCTTTGTCCCCATTTGATGCGAAGCGCTGCACAAATCGCCGCGTCGGACATTTTCGGCCATGGACGTGCGGCGTGGCGCCGCTTATTCTCGCACTGCACAAAGCGGCAAGCCGGGCGCAAAGCCGGGGCGGCATGCTGGAGACAACGACCAGGGACTAAACGATGGCGTCGATGCCGAATGATTCAGAACTCGCCTACCGGCCTTGCGTCGGTATCATGCTCGTCAACATGGATGGCCAGGTCTTCGTGGGCCAGCGGATCGATAATGCGGTCGAAGCCTGGCAGATGCCGCAGGGCGGCATCGATGACGGCGAAGACATGAAGGCAGCCGCTCTCCGCGAACTGAATGAGGAGACCGGCATCATCCGCGAGCATGTCGAAATCATCGCCAAGGCCCGGGAAGAGCATTTCTATGACTTGCCGCCCGAGCTGATCGGCAAGCTGTGGGGCGGTAAATATCGCGGCCAGCGGCAATATTGGTACCTCGCCCGCTTTCTGGGCACTGACGAGGACATCGATATCCAGACGGCGCACCCGGAATTTCGCGAGTGGAAATGGGCCGAGCCAGAAAGCCTGCCCGACCTGATCGTGCCGTTCAAACGCAAGCTATACCGCGATATTCTACAGGAATTCAGGGACTTGATCTGAAAGAGGGTTAAAATCAGCGATCATGCCGGTATGAGGAGGCGCATGCTTCATTGCCTGGCCCTTCTTCCCCTACTCCTGTCGACGCCTGCCTGGGCCAACTATCCCGTGCTTCTGCCCCCATCGGTGCGGGAGATGCTGGAGGCGGCGATCGCCAACGGCAATGAGACCGAGATCGCCACGGTCGCCAAGATCGCCAAGCAGACCAATCCCGGTTCCGCCGACGAGATCCAGCGCATGGTCAACAGTTGGAAGGAACGGACCAAGGCCACGCAGGAAACCGTGATTCGGGAAGCCCGCTTTACCGAATTGTGGACGGGAAAGGTCGAAGCCGGCGGATTCCGCTCCACCGGCTCCACCAGCGAACTCGGCATCAGCGCCAGCGCCGCGATCAAGCGGACAGGCATCCAATGGTCGCACAAGCTGGCCGCCAGCATCGATTATCGGCGCGCCAATGGCGTGACGTCACGCGAACGCTACACGGCGAGCTACGAACCGCGTTATGAATTCGACCCCCGGGGCTTCGCCTACGGGCTGACGCAATTCGAGCGGGACACATCGATCGGCTATGACGAGCGTTACACCGCCTCGGCCGGCATCGGTTACAAGCTGATCGTCAGCAAACCGATCGACCTTTCGCTGGATGCCGGCCCCTCGATCCGTCACGCCAAATATATCATCGGTGAGCGCGAGACCAAATTGGGAGCCCGCGCCTCCATGGACTTCGCCTGGCGGCTGGCGCCGACGCTGATTTTCAAGCAGACCGCGTCGGGCTATGCGGAAAGCGACGTCTATACGCTCAATTCGCTGACATCGCTCGTGACGAAGGTTGGGACGCGCTGGTCGGCCGCCTTTTCCTATAATGTGCAATATGAATCGGAAACGCTGCTGTCGGCCCGGGATTCCGATACGTTGAGCCGCCTGACCCTCACCTACGACTTTTAGGGCCGAGGGGTGGAGGCGCCGTCTCCGCTCTGATAGGGTCGGCAGGATGAGAGGCATTTCGTCGTTCGAACGGAGCGTCATGGAAAGCGCGGCAAACGCGCCCATGCTCGCCCAGACTGAAAAATGGGCGGCGGTGAACAGCGGGTCGCGCAATCTGCCTGGCCTCGCGACCGTGGCGGCGATGCTGGCAGATGCCTTTGCCGGATTGCCGGGCGCGATGACCCTGGTCGATCCCGACCCTGTCGAGACGGTCCGGCCCGATGGGCGCTTGGGAGTCTTGACCCATGGAAGCCATCTTCGCCTCTCGGTCCGGCCCGAGGCGCCCGTGCAAATCCTGCTCACCGGCCATATGGATACGGTCTTTCCGGTCGATCATGCCTTTCAGGCGCTGCGGTGGATCGACCCGGCGACCTTGAACGGGCCGGGCGTGGCCGACATGAAGGGCGGCCTTGCCGTCATGCTGGCTGCCTTATGCGCGGTGGAGACGGCGCCGGGCGCGGAGCGGCTTGGCTATGATGTGATCATCAACAGCGATGAGGAAGTCGGCAGTCCTTCCTCGGCTGCGCTGTTGCGCAAGGTTGCGGCGGGCAAGCTCGCCGCCTTCACCTATGAACCCGCCCTGCCCGACGGGACGCTGGCAGGTGCGCGGGCGGGCAGCGGCAACTTCGCCATCATCGTCACCGGCAAGAGCGCGCATGCGGGGCGCAATCCGCAGGACGGGCGAAACGCGCTGCTGGCGGCGGCCGATCTCGCACTGCGGCTGAAGGCGGGCAGCGGGAACGGCTTTTCCTGCAATCCGGCGCGGATCGAGGGCGGCGGCCCAAATAATGTCGTGCCCGATCATGCCGTTCTGCATGTCAATTTCCGGCCCAGGACGCCGGCTGACGAACAGGCCGCCGACGACCTGCTGAAAGACGCCATGGCGCAGGTTGCACAAGAACATGACGTGTCGTTGCACCGCCATGGCGGCTTTGGCCGTCCGCCCAAGCCGATGGATGCGCAGGCGGAAGCCTTGTTCGGGCTCGTGCGGCAATGCGGGGCAGATCTGGGCCTTTCCATTGCCTGGCGGGACACGGGTGGCGTGTGCGACGGTAATAATATCGCAGCATGTGGCGTGCCTGTGGTCGACACCATGGGCGTGCGCGGCGGCAATATTCACAGCGATTCGGAATATCTGATCGTCGACAGCCTGGCCGAAAGGGCACAATTGTCGGCATTGACGCTGCTTCGGATTGCCGAAGGACGTTTCACGAAGGGGATGAAGGCATGAGTTTTTTCATGCGAACAGCGCGTGCCGACGATTTGCAGACCCTTTATGAGATGGCGAAGCTGACCGGAGGTGGTTTCACCAACTTGCCGCCCGATCGCAAAGCGCTCGCCGCCAAGCTGGAACGGACCGAACAGGCGCTGGCCCGCCAGACGGAAAGCGTCGAGGACGAGCTGATCGTCATGGTGCTGGAAAACAGCGAGACCGGGCAGGTCCGGGGCACCTGCCAGATATTCAGCACGGTCGGGCAGAACTGGCCCTTCTATTCCTATCGGCTGGGCGTGCTGACCCAGCATAGCCGGGAGCTTTCGCGGACCTTCCGGGCCGAGATGCTCTCGCTCGTCACCGATCTGGAGGGATCGACGGAAGTGGGCGGCCTGTTCCTGCATCCCC
Source organism: Sphingobium sp. TB-6 (assembly GCF_012927365.1). Classification (NCBI taxonomy): domain Bacteria; kingdom Pseudomonadati; phylum Pseudomonadota; class Alphaproteobacteria; order Sphingomonadales; family Sphingobiaceae; genus Sphingobium; species Sphingobium sp. TB-6. The sequence continues at coordinate 41,625 of NZ_JABBGL010000006.1, forward strand.
GCGAGCGGGCGGAGGGGCTGGGCCTGCTGCTGGCGCGCAGCCGTTATCTCTACATCCGCAACCATCGCGCTCGCTTCGGGGAGCGGATCATCGCTGAGTTGCGCGGCGTGATCGACGAAGCGGGCGGATCGCCCTTTTGGGACGGTCTGGCCGGGCGCTTCTTCGGCATGAGCTTTCAGGAGGCGGACGAGTTCAATGCGGTGAACGGCAACCAGTTCATCGCGGACCTGATGCCCAAGACGCCGATCTACACCGCCATGTTGACCGACAGCGCCCGCGGCGTCATCGGCATGCCGCACCCCAATGGCCGGGCGGCGATGCGGATGCTGGAGACGGAGGGCTTCACCAATCCCGGCTATGTCGACATTTTCGACGGCGGGCCGACCATGGTGGGGCAGATCAACGCGCTGCGCACCATCGCCCACGCCGCCGACGTCACGCTGGGCGCCGTGCACGAAAAGGGCGGGGACAAAGTGCTGGTGGCGACCGGGCGGCTGGCGGATTATCGCTGCACTTATGGCTACGTCATCGAACGGGAGGATGGCAGCATGTCGCTCGATCAGGCTTCGGCGCAATTGCTGGGGCTGGAGCCGGGGCAGAATTTCACCATGGCGGAACGGGCATGACGGCAAGGGAAATCAATTTCGACGGTCTGGTCGGCCCCAGCCATAATTATGCGGGCTTGAGCCTCGGCAATTTGGCCTCTTCGCGCAATGCGGGAGCGGTGTCCTATCCCAGAGCGGCAGCGTTGCAAGGGATCGAAAAGATGCGATCGAACCTGCGCCTGGGGCTGACACAGGGGCTGTTCCTGCCGCAATGGCGGCCCGACGGCGCATGGCTGGCTGCGCTCGGAACCGATGTCGGCAATGCGGAGGCGCATATCCGCGCGGCCGCCATGTCGGCCTCTTCCATGTGGGCGGCCAATGCCGCCACCGTCTCACCCGCAACCGACACGGCGGACGGACGCACGCATCTGACCGTCGCCAATCTCGTCACCATGCCGCATCGCAGCCATGAATGGCCGCAAACCCTGGCGCAATTGCGGATCGCCTTTTCCGACCAGAGCGCTTTTGCCGTGCATGGCCCCATCCCCGCCCCCTTTGGCGATGAGGGCGCGGCCAATCATATGCGCCTATGCAACAGCCATGGCGAAGCGGGCGTGGAGATATTTGTCTATGGCCAGTCCGGCGGCCCCTTCCCGGCCCGCCAGCATGTCGAGGCGAGCAAGGCCGTCGCCCGGCTGCACCAGCTCGATCCGGAGCGCACATTGTTCGTCATGCAATCGGAAGAGGCCATCGCCGCTGGCGCCTTCCACAATGACGTCGTCGCCGTCGCCAATGAGCGCGTGCTCTTCACCCATGAACAGGCCTTTGCCGACAAGGAGCGCTTCTACGCCGATCTGCGCGCCAAGCTGCCTTCGGTCGAGATCGTAGAGGTTCCCGCCAGCGCGATCAGCCTGTCCGACGCGATCCGCAGCTATATCTTCAACGCGCAGCTTGTGACCTTGCCCGATGGCACCATGGCGCTGATTCTGCCGACCGAGGCGCGGGATATGCCGGCCATATGGTCATGGCTGGAACAGATGGTTGCGGGCAATGGCCCGATCCGGAAACTGGTGCCCGTGGACGTACGACAGTCCATGGCCAATGGCGGCGGCCCTGCTTGCCTACGCCTGCGCGTCGTGGCCGATCCTGCCAATATCGATCCCCGCTTCCTGGTGGATGAGGCGAAGCTGGACGGCATTGCCGACATCCTCCGGGATTATTGGCCCGAAACCATCGCGCCGGACGATCTGGCAGACACCCGGCTGATCGCCCGCATCGAACAATCATGGTTAACGCTTGTTGACCATTTGCAACTTTCGGGCGATTTAATTCCCTGACGGCACACAAGCCGGGCGGAATCAGATGGAACGGATTAAGCGCCTCTTCACCATCAAGACCAAGTTCGAGGCGTTTCTCGTAATCTACGCCCTGGCGCTTGGCGCGACCGAGCGGGGCTTTGTCTACATGCAGCAATATCCGGGCACCGGCGGGCATCTGCTGGCGCTGGCCTGCACGGGCAGCGTGTTCATGGCCGGCGGCATGCTCCTGGACGCCGTGGAGATGCGGCGCAGCGCCTACAGCGCCTATTAAGCTTGTATCCGCCGCCTGCCCCATGCAGGAGCGGCGTCATGGCTGCCATCATGTTTCAGGGAACGGGATCGGACGTCGGCAAATCCTTGCTGGTTGCGGGACTTTGCCGCGCCCTGGTCCATCGCGGATACGAAGTCCGGCCTTTCAAGCCGCAAAATATGTCCAATAATGCCGCCGTCACCGCCGATGGCGGAGAAATCGGGCGAGCGCAGGCGCTTCAAGCCATCGCGGCACGAGTCGAACCGCATACGGACATGAACCCGGTCCTGCTGAAACCGCAGGCCGATCGCACATCGCAACTCGTCGTTCATGGCCAGGTGCGGGGGAAACTCAGCAGCGGGAATTTCCGGTCGGCGCGGGGAGAATTGCTGGAGGCTGTGCTGGCCAGCTATCGCCGGTTGCAGGCGCAATGCGATATTGTCGTGGTCGAAGGCGCCGGATCACCCGCGGAAGTGAACCTGCGGGCGGGCGACATCGCCAATATGGGCTTTGCGCGGGCCGCCGATGTTCCGGTGATCCTGGTGGGCGACATCGACCGGGGCGGCGTGATCGCGGCTATCGCCGGAACCAAGGCAGTGATCGACCCGGCCGACGCGGCGATGATCCATGGCTTCCTGATCAACAAATTCAGGGGCGATCCCGCGCTTTTCGAGGACGGCTATCGCCATATCGAGCAATTGACCGGATGGAGGGGCTTTGGCGTCATCCCCTGGCTCAGTCAGGCCAGCCGCCTGCCAAGCGAAGACGCAGTGGTTCTCGAACGCAGGCAGGACGGTCTGAGCGAAAGGCTGCTGATCGCCTGCCCGATCCTGCCGCGCATCGCCAATTTCGACGATCTCGACCCGCTGAAGCTGGAGCCCGGCGTCGATGTTGTCATGGTGCCGCCGGGCCAGCCCATCCCGGCAGAGGCCGCGCTCATCATCCTGCCCGGCTCCAAAGCCACCATCGCGGATTTGCAGGCGGTTCGAGATCAGGGGTGGGACATCGATATCCGCGCGCATCATCGGCGTGGCAGGCCGATATTGGGCATTTGCGGCGGCTATCAGATGTTGGGACGACGAATAGACGATCCGGACGGGATCGAAGGTCCGCCCGGCAGTGTCGATGGCCTTGGCCTGCTGGCCGTGGAAACCCGGCTGACCCCGGTCAAGACGTTGGAGAGAACGAGCGGAACCGCGCTGGGGCAGGCATTTTCGGGCTATGAAATGCATGTCGGCATGACCGACGGCCCCGACTGCGCGCAGCCTTTCGCCATCGTGGAAGCAGGCCGGCCGGATGGCGGGTCGAGCAAGGACGGCACGGTCATGGGCACCTATATACACGGCCTGTTCACCAGTACCGGGTTGCGCGCAGCCTTTCTGGCGCGGCTTGGCCACGAGTCCGCCCTGGGGGACTATCAAATGTCGGTGAACGACGCGCTGGATCAGATAGCGATGCAGTTGGAAGAGCATGTGGACATGGACGCGCTGGTCCGGATCGCCATCCGTTGAGAGGGTCGCGGCGCGCAAGGGAAGACTGCCTCATTGCGGGACGGTCGCCCATCTATGCTGTTGGTTATATTTACGAAAAATCGGCAAAATATTATACTAAGACATTAGGCATATTGCTAATAATATAGCCGGCAAGACAGGGGGCAAGGGGGAGATTATGTTACGTAACCTTCATAAACCAGCCGCCCCGATGAAGGCCGCCTTGTCATCGTGCAGGCGCCATTTTCTTTCTTCTCTGATATTCAGCGCATTGATGAACGTCCTTTATATCGGACCTGTTCTCTATATGCTGCAGGTATATGATCGCGTCGTCGCCGGACAGGGCAGACTGACCCTTTTCTTTCTGACCATCATCATCATCTTCGTCATCGCTACGTTGGCGCTGCTCGAACAGGTGCGCTCCCGTCTGCTGGTGCGGGCAAGCATCCGGTTCGACCGGCAACTTTCCGGCCTGTTGCTCGACACGACATTGAGCGGGCGTGGCTCGACCGGCGAGGCCATGAACAAGCAGGTTCTGCGCGAATTCGACACGCTGCGACAAGCGCTGACCGGGCCGACGATCCTGTCGATCTTCGATTTTCCCTGGAGCCCCGTTTACGTCATCGTCTGCTTCCTGATCCACCCGGCTATCGCCGCGATGGCGGTCGTGGGCGGCGGCGCGCTCCTCTTCATCGCCCTATGTAATGAAAGACAGACCAACGCCCCGCTGAAACAGGCCAATGAGGCCGCGAACAAGGCCTATGTCAGCCAGGAGCAGACGCTTGCCGGGGCGGAGGTGATCCGCGCGCTGGGCATGCGAAGCGCGCTGGTGCGGCGCCATCTGATCGAACGTCGGGCCATGCTGAACCTTCAGGCCAATGCGAGCTTCGCGGGCGGCCATTATGTCGCCATCAGCAAGTTCATCCGTCTGGTCCTGCAATCGCTGGCGCTGGGCCTTGGCGCGTGGCTGGCGATCAACAACCAGATTTCGGCAGGCGCGATCTTCGCCTCCTCCTTCCTAATCGGGCGCGCGCTGGCGCCGATCGACCAGTTGCTGGGCGCATGGCGTAATGTCGTCCATGCACGGGCGAGCTATACGACGCTCAACGATCTGCTGGCCGGCAGGGATGCGGACATCGCGCTCACCCGGCTGCCCGCACCGATCGGGCATGTCGCGGTCGAACATCTGACCTATTTCACCCCCGGCCTGGACAAGCCGATATTGGCCGACATCAACTTCACCATGGAACCGGGCGAAGTCGTCGCGATCGTCGGGCCGAGCGGCGCGGGCAAATCCACTTTGCTGCGCATGTTGTCCGGCGCGGCGCGCCCCCTGCGCGGATCGATCCGCTATGACGGCGCGAACATTCAGGATTGGGATTCGGAACGGCTGGCCAGCTTTGTCGGCTATCTGCCACAGGACACCTCGCTGTTCGCCGGAACGATCAAGGAGAATATCGCGCGCTTCGGCAATTTCCTGTCTGACGATGAAGAAGCTATCGACAACAACGTGATCGAAGCGGCCCGGCTGAGCGGCGCACACGACATGATCCAGCATTTGCCGGGCGGATATAATCTGACTTTGGGCTGGGGCGGGCGCGGGCTTTCTGCCGGGCAGGCGCAGCGGGTGGGGCTCGCCCGGGCTCTCTATGGCGCGCCGCCGCTCATTTTCCTGGACGAGCCCAATGCGCATCTCGACGCCGAAGGAGAGGTGCGGCTGGTGGCGACGCTGGCCGACCTCAAGAAGAGGAACGCTTCCGTCGTCATCGTCGCCCATCGCATGGGGATATTGGGCGTGGTCGACAAGATCATGGTGATGCGCGACGGACGGGTGGAAGCCTTTGGCGGGCGCGATGAAGTGCTGGGGCGGCTGAAGGCGATCCGCTCCGAAGATCATCCTGCGCCACAGTCTGCGGAGGGGTAAGGCCGTCATGGGGGATATTCAGATCAGCGACGCCAGCGGGACCGTCCAGCTCTACCACCCTGCCGCCAAAGACGCCGAGATAATCGATGACCGGCCGGATCGCGACATGCGGACGGGCACCATCATCACCGTCCTGTTCTTCGTCCTGTTTTTGGGCTGGGCAGCCTTTGCGCGGCTGGATGCGGCGGCCTATGCGCCCGGCCGACTCACCGTGTCCGGGCAACGGCAATCGGTGCAGCATCGCGACGGGGGCGTGGTGGGCGCGATCTTCGTGAAGGAAGGGCAGCATGTTCGGCAGGGCCAGCCGCTGATGGAGCTGGCATCGGCCGAAGTACGGGCCCAGGCGCGCATGTATGGCGCGCAGTTCATCGCGCTCAAGGCGCAACGGGCAAGGCTGATAGCCGAGCAGCTAGGCGCCAGCCATATCGATTGGCCCGCCGAATTCACCACCCTCAAAGGGCAGGAGCAGGAGGATGCGCAGGAAGCGATCCGCCTTCAATTGACGCAGTTCAATGCCCGCTCCTCAGTGCTGACGGCGCAGACCGGCGTGCTGCGCGAGCAAGCCAGTCAGGTGCAGCAGACGGCGCGCGGCTATCATTCGCAACTGGCGGCGTCGACCGAACAGGCAAGGCTGATCGGGGAAGAGCTGGAGAGCCTGCGCGACGTGGCGGAAAAGGGCTTCGTCTCCAAATCGCGGATCAGAGCGCTGGAGCGGGCGCGGGCCGATCTTCAAGGGCAGGAAGGGCAATTTTCCGCCAGCATCGCTCGCTCCGGCGCGGAAGCGGGCGAAAACCGGCTGAAAGCGCTGGAGGCGGAAAAGGCTTATAAGGAACGGGCCGCATCGGAATTGCGTGACGTGGAATTCTCGCTCAACGAAGTGCTCCCCAAATATCGCGCGGCGAAGGATCAGTTAGCCCGGCTCCAGATTCGGGCTCCCGCGACGGGCACGATCGTCGGCCTCAACGTCTTTACCGTCGGCGGGGTGATTTCCCCCGGACAGAAGTTGATGGACATCGTCCCCGACCGCGCGGGCCTGGTCATAGAGGCGCGGATCTCGCCGGAAGACATTGACGACCTGAAGGCGGGCCAGAAGGCGCAAATCAAGTTCAACAGCCTGCATGAGCGCGACCTGCCGATCATGGACGGCCAGATCACCCGCCTGTCGGCGGACAGCTTTCAGGACGAAAAGGCGGGCGTGTCCTTCTACACTGCCGAAGTGCTCGTGCCGTCGAAGGAGCTGGAGGTCATCAGGACCGTGCGCGGCCAGGATTTCAGTCTGAAGGCGGGGATGCCGGTGCAAGTGCTGGTGCCGCTGCGGCGGCGGACGGCGTTGCAATATGCGTTCGAACCGCTCACCCAATCGCTGTGGCTGTCTTTCAGGGAGCATTGATCCTCAACAGGTCATTGCAGCTCCGGACTGATGCGCCCTTGAGACCTGTTTTCCGGCAAATTTGGGAAGTGGCGCACCCGGAACGATTCGAACGTCCGACCCTCAGATTCGTAGTCTGATGCTCTATCCAGCTGAGCTACGGGTGCGTTGTGGAGGGGCAGATAGAAGGGGCAGAGCAGTCTGGCAACCCCTAAACTGGACTATTTCAAATTAAAAAGAATATGATCCGCCTTCCATCGCGGACGAGCGCGGTCATCGCCCTGGGGACGGGATTCAACAGCAAATCCAAGGGAAAATGGCGCACCCGGAACGATTCGAACGTCCGACCCTCAGATTCGTAGTCTGATGCTCTATCCAGCTGAGCTACGGGTGCGTTGGAGTGGCGCAGATAGAAGCGCCCGCGCCTTTGGGCAAGCCCTTTTTACACTTTTCCGACAGCCCGGCCGATCGGCGGCGCCCAACCGCAACCTTTCTCCGGGCCCACTCGTTCGACGGTCAGGAAAGGATGCTGAGATGATCTTCACCCTCAACGAAATCGCGCTGCTGCTGATCGTGCTGCTCGTGGGGCTGGTTCTGGGCCTCATCATGAGCGGGCGGGGCAAATATAAGCGCTATTGGCGCGATGAACAGCTTGCCCACGCCCAGGCGATCAAGGATCGGGATGCGCGGCTGACGGCGGCGCAGGAAGGGATCGCGGAACTGGAACGCCAGTCGGGGCCGATCGGCCGAGGCGGCGCTGCGGTAAGTGCTGGAACCGTGCACGGCCGCGACGATTTCAGCCTTATTCGCGGCATCACGCCGCAGGATGAAATCGCGCTCCATGAGGCAGGCTATCAGCGCTATGGTCAGATCGCCGCCATCAGCAGCGAGCAGGAAGCCGCGCTGGAGACGCGATTAGGCCTTCGGCAAGGCGTGATTTCGCGGGAGGAATGGCGGGAGCAGGCCCGTCTGCTCGATGCCCGCAAGGATGATGAGCATGCGCGACTTTATGAACAGCGCACCACCCATGTCTGAAAAATAAGGGGCGGGATCATGTCCCGCCCCTGGCTATTACTTCCGGTTCGCCAGCGCCGCCTGGGCAGCGGCAAGGCGAGCGATCGGCACACGATAAGGCGAGGCCGAGACGTAATCGAGGCCAGTCTGCTCGCAGAAGGCGATGGAGGCCGGGTCGCCGCCATGTTCGCCGCAGATACCCAGCTTGATGCCGCTGCGGGTTGCACGGCCACGTTCGGCAGCCAATTGGATGAGCTCACCCACGCCTTCGACATCGATGCTGACGAACGGGTCGCGGGCAAAGATGCCCTTGTCGACATATTGCGTCAGGAAACGGCCGGCGTCGTCGCGGCTGATGCCGATGGTCGTCTGCGTCAGGTCGTTGGTACCGAAGGAGAAGAACTCGCCCACTTCAGCGATCTCGCCCGCTCTCAATGCAGCGCGCGGCAGTTCGATCATGGTGCCGACCAGATATTCGACGCTGGCGCCCTGCTCCTCGAATACTTCGCTGGCGACGCGATCGACGATCACCTTCATCAGTTCCAGCTCTTTCTTCGTCGCGACGAGCGGGATCATGATTTCGGGGATCGGCGCTTCACCGCTGCGCTGCTTGATGATCAGCGCGGCTTCGAAGATGGCGCGGGCCTGCATTTCGTAGATTTCAGGATAGGTGACGCCCAGACGGCAACCGCGATGGCCCAGCATCGGGTTGAACTCGTGCAGTTCCGCGGCCCGGCGCTTGAGCGTTTCCACGCCGACGCCCGCCGCCTTGGCCACTTCCTCGAACTCCGCTTCGCCATGCGGCAGGAATTCGTGCAGCGGCGGATCGAGCAGGCGGATGGTGACGGGCAGGCCCGCCATCACCATGAAAATCTGCGCGAAGTCATCGCGCTGCTCGGGCAGCAGCTTGTCGAGCGCCACGCGGCGGCCCTTTTCGCTGTCAGCGAGGATCATCTCGCGAACGGCGGTGATGCGGGCGGCGTCGAAGAACATATGCTCGGTGCGGCACAGGCCCACGCCTTCCGCACCGAAATCGCGGGCGGTCTGGCAGTCCAGCGGCGTTTCGGCATTGGCGCGGACCTTGAGGCGGCGAACCTTGTCGGCCCAGGCCATCAGCACGCCGAAATCGCCAGCCAGTTCCGGCTGCACGGTCGGCACCTCGCCTGCCATCACCTCGCCGGTGGCGCCATCAATGGTGAGGATGTCACCTTCCTTGAGCGTGCGGTCGCCAATACGGAGCGTCTTGGCATTGTTGTCGATCGACAGGCTGCCTGCACCGGAGACGCAGGGGCGGCCCATGCCGCGCGCCACCACGGCGGCGTGGCTGGTCATGCCGCCACGCGCGGTCAGGATGCCCTTGGCCGCGTGCATGCCGTGAATGTCTTCCGGCGAGGTTTCCACGCGGACGAGGATGACCGAATCGCCCAGCTCATTGCGACGCTCGGCGGTGTCGGCGTCGAACACGATCGCGCCCGAAGCTGCACCCGGCGACGCGGGCAAACCCTTGGTCAGCACATCGCGGGGCGCCTTGGGATCGAGCGTCGGGTGAAGAAGCTGGTCGAGCGCGGCGGGATCGACGCGGGCGACGGCTTCTTCCTCGGTGATCAGACCTTCATTCGCCATATCCACCGCGATCTTGAGCGCGGCCTTGGCGGTGCGCTTGCCTGAGCGGGTCTGGAGCATCCAAAGCTTGCCCTGCTGCACCGTGAACTCGATGTCCTGCATGTCGCGATAATGTTTTTCGAGGATCTCGAACACCCGCGCCAGCTCGGCATAGGTTTCGGGCATCGCCTCTTCCATCGACAGCGGCTTGGCCCCTGCCCGCTCGCGTGCTGCAAGCGTCAGATATTGCGGCGTGCGGATGCCCGCCACCACGTCTTCGCCCTGGGCGTTGATGAGATATTCGCCATAATAGGCGTTCTCGCCGGTCGCGGGGTCGCGGGTGAAGGCAACGCCGGTGGCTGAGGTGTCGCCCATATTGCCGAACACCATCGCCTGCACGTTGACGGCAGTGCCCCAATCATGCGGGATCGAGTTCAGGCGGCGATAGACCTTGGCGCGGTCGGCCTGCCACGACCCGAACACGGCGCTGATCGCGCCCCAAAGCTGGTCGTTCACATCCTGCGGAAAGGGCTTGTTCCAAAGCTTTGAAACAAGAGCCTTATATTCGGCAACGAGCGCCTTCCAGTCGGCAGCGGTCATTTCCGTGTCAAGCGTATAACCCTGGTCTTCCTTGGCGATTTCAAGGGCTTCCTCGAAGGCGCCATGGTCGAGTTCCAGGACCACATCGGAATACATCTGAATGAAACGGCGATAGCTGTCCCAGGCGAAACGCTCATCGCCCGAAGCGACGGCTAGGCCGAGCACGGTTTCATCGTTGAGGCCAAGGTTGAGCACCGTGTCCATCATGCCGGGCATCGAAATGCGCGCGCCGGAGCGGACGGACACCAGCAGCGGGTCGGCCTTGTCACCGAACTTCTTGCCGGTGATGCCCTCGATATGGGCGATGCCGTCCGCGACTTGCGCGGTCAGGCTTTCGGGATAGACGCCGCCGTCGGTGTAATAGCGGGTGCACATCTCGGTCGTAATGGTGAAGCCCGGAGGCACGGGCAGGCCAATGGCGGCCATGCCGTCCAGATTGGCGCCCTTGCCGCCGAGAAGATTCTTGTCGCCCTTGCCGCCGTCATCGACGCCGCCGCCGAAACGATAAACATAACGGGTAGCGGTCGTGCTCATGCTGGCCTCTTCCATTGTCAACATAATCGCGGCTCTCCTGCACTGATTGCCGTGTATTTGTGCGATGCAACAAAACTTTAACAACAAGCAGGCGACAAACGCACCCACTTTTACGATGATTGCTCTCTTATTTCACTGATTTTCCCGCTTGGGCGGGTATCTTTCGGTATCAGCCTGTAATTTTCGAGAAATCCGCCACTGCGTGGACAGCGTCCCGTACCCGCGCAAGCAGCGCGAGGCGAGCGGAGCGCTTTGCCGGATCGGCGTCGTTCACCGTCACGCTTTCGAAAAAGGCGTCGATCGGCGCGCGCAATGTTGCAAGTGCAGCCATGGCGCCTCCGAAATCCTCCGCCGTGACGGCGGCGGTGGCGCGAGGCTCGGCGGCGTCGAGGGCGGCGATCAGGTCAGCCTCTGCCTGTTCGGGGACGTAGGTCAATTCGACCTTCTCGGCGGTTTCGACACCTTCCTTTTTGAGGATGTTGGCGGCGCGCTTGTAACCGGCGAGCAGGTTGGCGCCGTCATCGGCTACGATGAAGGACTGGAGCGCCTTCACGCGGGCGAGCAGGCGGACGAGATCGTCCTCGCCACCGAGCGCGAACACGGCGTCGATCAGGTCGTGGCGGACGCCTGCTTCCTTCTGCTGGACCTTGAGGCGATCTGCGAAGAAGTCCAGAAGATCAAAGGCGAAAGTCAGGTGACTCTCATTTGCCGGTGCGAGCTTCGATCCCTTGGGCAGACCGTCTTCATAACTTTTGACACCTTCCAACCAAAGCTTTCGGAAGAAGCCCTCGTTTAGCGCGTCATGCTGACCAATAAGTTTCAACAACGAAAACCGCAGGTCATTTTCCAATGTCAAAGCAACGAGTCCAAGCGCCGCGCGCCGAAGCGCGAAGGGATCTTTCGAACCAGTGGGCCGTTCACGCGCTGCAAAGAAGCCGCAGAGAATATCCAGCTTATCCGCAAGGGAAACGGCAACGGTCGCCGGAGCACCCGGAACCTCATCGCCTTGGCCCACCGGCTTGTAATGGTCGCGGATGGCATCAGCCACGGCATCGGGCAAGCCCTCAGCGCGGGCATAATAGCCGCCCATGACGCCCTGAAGCTCGGGGAACTCACCGACCATTTCGGTGACAAGATCGGCTTTGGCGAGCTTGACGGCTGCGTACACATTGTTGAAAAGCTGAACCTTAGCCTGCGGCGTATCTTCCTCCGGCTTAACGATATCCGCATCAACCAACCAGCGCGCCAGTTTTGCGACGCGATCCACCTTGTCGGCCACAGTGCCGAGCTTTTCGTGGAAGGTGATCCGCTCCAGCTTCTTCGCGTGGTCCTCCAACTTCGTCTTGCGATCCTGCTCCCAGAAGAAGCGGGCATCCGACAGGCGCGCGGCAAGGACTTTGCGGTTGCCCGCGATGATCGCCGCACCATGATCCTTCGCCTCGATATTGGCGGTGCAGATGAAGGCCGGGGCAAGCTTGCCCGCGCTATCCCGCAGAACAAAATATTTCTGGTTGATACGGAGGGTTAGCTGGATGACTTCAGGGGGTACCTCAAGAAAGGCCGGAGCGAAATCGCCCAGCAGCGGTACCGGCCATTCGGTCAGGCCGGCATTTTCCGCGATAAGGCCCTTGTCCTCGATCACCGTATAGCCATGGGCGGCGGCGGCTTCATTCGCCTTGGCCTCGATGATCGACTGGCGTTCCTGATGACTGACGATCACATGGCAGGCGCGCAGCTTCTCCACATAATCATGAGCGCTGCCGATGGTGATCTCGCCCGGATGATGGAAGCGGTGGCCGAGCGTGGCATAGCCCGATCTGACGCCTTCGATCTCGATATTGACCAGATCGTCGCCCAGGATCGCGACGATGCCTTGCAACGGACGAACCCAGCGGAGGCTTTCCGTCGTCTGCGAAGCGGCACCCCAGCGCATGGACTTGGGCCAGGGGAAGGCGCGGATGATCGTGGGGACGGCTTCGGCCAGCACCCCAGCGGTGGCGCGGCCGGGCTTGTTGACCACGGCGAACCAGACGCCGTCGCGCTCTTCGAGTTGATCTTGCGTCAAACCCGTCTTGCGAAGGAAGCCTTCGAGCGCCTGCGCAGGCGCCGACGTGCGCGGGCCTTTGAACTCCTCGCTGACGGCGGCGGTTTCCAGCGGCAGGTTGCGCGCGATCAGCGCGAGGCGGCGCGGCGTGACAAAGCTGTCGAGGCTCTCCGGCTTCAGACCAGCCTTCGCCAGTTCCTCGGTGAAGAGGCGGGCGAGGTCTTCCGATGCCTTCAATTGCATGCGCGCCGGAATTTCCTCACAGCGCAATTCGAGCAGGAAATCGGTCATCACGCGGCCCACCCGTTCACTTCCATCCACTTTTCGCAGGCGCCTTTGGCCAGATCGCGCACGCGGCCGATATAGCTGGCGCGTTCCTGCACCGAAATGACGCCGCGCGCCTGGAGCAGGTTGAAGACATGGCTTGCCTTGATCGCCTGGTCATAGGCGGCGAGCGGAACCCCGACCTCCAGCGATGCCTTGCATTCCGCCTCGGCGTCCTTGAACCAGCGGAACAACTTTTCAGTGTCGGCGATCTCGAAATTCCATTTCGACATCTGCCGCTCATTCTCAAGAAACACGTCGCCATAGGTGACGCCCGCGTCATTGAATTTGAGGTCATAAACGCTGTCGACGCCCTGAATATACATGGCGAGGCGTTCGAGGCCGTAGGTCAGCTCGCCCGCGACCGGTTTGCAATCGAAGCCGCCCATCTGCTGGAAATAGGTGAACTGGGTGACTTCCATGCCGTCGCACCAGACTTCCCAGCCAAGGCCCCACGCGCCCAGCGTCGGGCTTTCCCAGTCATCCTCGACAAAGCGGATGTCGTGGACCAGCGGATCGATGCCGATCTCGACCAGCGACCCCAGATACAGTTCCTGAAGGTTCGCCGGGGACGGCTTCATGATGACCTGATATTGGTAATAATGCTGGAGCCGGTTCGGATTTTCGCCATAGCGGCCGTCGGTCGGGCGGCGGCTGGGCTGCACATAGGCGGCGTTCCAGGCGTTCGGGCCAAGGCTGCGCAGCGTCGTCGCCGGATGGAAGGTGCCCGCGCCCACTTCCATGTCATAGGGTTGCAGGATGACGCAGCCTTGGCGACCCCAATAGGCATGGAGCGTCAGGATCAGATCCTGAAAGGAGAGCGCTTTGCTTGTCGCCACGGATGATCCCCAGAAATCACGGCTCGAAAAATGACGGTTCAATTGCGGCGCGCCTTGGCGCAGCGAGGGCGCAGGGTCAAGGGAAAGAGGGCGGGAAGAAGGGTAAATCCGCTTGCTCTGTCGCGTTGGGGGACGCATGGATGGGGGCAGATCGATCAGATGGACGTAAAAACCGCATGAAATGGCCCAATTTACGCTGGCCCAATCTCCAATGGCTGGCGCCCGCCATGATGTTGCTTGGCGGATGCGCGCTGGAGCGGCCCGCTTCCGCTCGCGATACGGCGGCGCGCTCGACCTATGTGACGCCCGCGCTGTGGACAGTGAAGGATGCCGACACCACCATCTATCTGTTCGGCACGGTGCATGTGATGAAGCCGGGGGTCGATTGGTATAAGGGCGGGGTCAAATCGGCCTTCGAACGGTCGGACGAGCTGGTTCTGGAAATCGTCGAGCCGGAAGATTCCAATGCCTTGGCGTCGACCATGGCGGGGGCAGCCCTGGCGCGGGACGGGGTGAAGCTGTCGGACCGGCTGGGCGCGGACGAGCGGAGCAAATATCTGACGGCGATGACCGTCAATGGCCTGCCCTGGCAAGCTTTCGAGATGTTCAATCCCTGGATGGCGGGCATGGCGCTGTCGGTGCAGCCGCTGGAGAAGCTGGGGTATAAGTCCGATCTTGGCGCGGAGAAGGTGCTGACTGCGGCGGCCAGGGCTTCGGGCAAGAAGGTCGACGCGCTGGAGACGGTCGAGCAACAGCTCGGCTATTTTGCGGGGCTGCCGATGGAGCAGCAGGTGAAGTTCCTGACCGCGACCATCGAGGGTTTGCCCGACATGGACAAGGAATTCGCCAGCCTGGTCGCGCATTGGCAGGGTGGCGAGCCGGAGAAGCTGGCGGTCGAAATGAACGAATCGCTGGAGGCGACGCCGGAGCTGGCGAAGGTGCTGCTGATCCAGCGCAACGCCAATTGGGCGAAGTGGATCAAACAGCGGCTCGACCGGCCGGGCATAGTGTTCATTGCCGTGGGCGCCGGGCATCTGGCGGGCAAGGGCAGCGTGCAGGATCAGTTGAAGGCGCTGGGCGTCTCTTCGGCGCGGGTGAAGCAGTAAAATGATGCGCCGGTGGGCGCGTTGGCTGACCCTGGAGCTTGGACTGGCGGCCTTATTTCTGATTGCGGCTTGCGGGGATGAGCCCCCTGCCCCGCCCCCGGGCGGCGGACCTGCGCTTTGGCGGGTCGAGGGCAAGGGCGTGGATGGCTGGCTGTTCGGCACCATTCATGTGCTGCCCGACAATGTGAAATGGCAGACGGCGCCGATCAGGGGCGCGATGGCGCGCGCCGATCGGTTGGTGCTGGAATCGGCGGAAATACAAGATCAGGCGCGGACGCTGGCGCAGTTCGAGAAAATGGGGCGCAGTCCGGGGCTTCCACCGCTGGAGGCGCGGGTGCCGGGCGAGGACAAGGCGGCGCTGGAGGAAATCGCCAGCGATGGCGGCACCTCCACGCGGGCGCTCTCCAGCTATGAGAGCTGGGCGGCGGCGATGTTGCTCTCCGCAGCGGCGCAGCAGGCTCTGCATGTCAGCCAGGACAATGGCGTGGAACCGGCTCTGATCGCGGCGTTCAGGGATGCCGGCAAGCCGATCGGCGGGCTGGAGACGGTGGAGCGCCAATTCCGGGCCTTCGACACGCTGCCGGACGCGGCGCAGCAACGATTGCTGATCGATACCGTGCATGAGGCGCAGGATATGCGGACGCTTTACGACCATATTCTCAAGGCCTGGATCAAGGGGGATATGGCCACGCTCGCACAGGCCGATCAGATCGGT
This sequence comes from Sphingobium sp. TB-6, assembly GCF_012927365.1. Taxonomy (NCBI): domain Bacteria; kingdom Pseudomonadati; phylum Pseudomonadota; class Alphaproteobacteria; order Sphingomonadales; family Sphingobiaceae; genus Sphingobium; species Sphingobium sp. TB-6. The sequence continues at coordinate 57,300 of NZ_JABBGL010000006.1, forward strand.
GAGGAGCCAAATCCAGTGGTCGAGCAGGCGGTGCTGATCGACCGCAACCGCGACTGGGTGAAATCGGTGAAGGCGCTCAAGGGGCGACCGTTCATCGCCGTGGGCGCGGGGCATCTGACCGGCAAGGGCAATCTGATCGAACTGCTGCAAGCCGAGGGGTATAAGGTGACGCGGGCGCAATAGAGCGCCCCTTGCTTTCCCGCGCTTTTCTGTTATTGGGCGCCGGTCCCGACATGGTCATCCCTGGAGGCGTGGCGGGCGATTACATCAATTTGCTTTTGGAGACACGCAATGAGCGAGCAGCTTACGCTGTCGGCAGAGGCACGCGATCGGGCAGGCAAGGGAGCCTCCCGCGCTCTCCGCCGTGAGGGCCGCGTACCCGCCGTCATCTATGGTAACAATGAAGAACCGCAGTCGATCCATGTCGAGGAAAAGCTCCTCAACAAGCTGCTCGGCACCGGCCACTTCTTCAATTCGGTCGTCTTCGTCGAAGTCGGCGGCAAGAAGGTCCGCACCCTGCCCAAGGATGTGGCTTTCCACCCCGTGAGCGACCGTCCGCTGCACGCCGACTTCCTGCGCGTTTCGGAACATGCCACCGTCCACGTCAACGTGCCGGTGCGCTTCGAGAATGAAGACGCCTCGCCCGGCATCAAGAAGGGCGGCGTTCTGAACATCGTCGCGCATGAGGTCGAACTGATCGTCGACGCCGCCGAGATCCCCGACGATGTCGTCGTCGACCTGGCCGGCCTGGACGTGGGCGAAACGATCCACATCAGCGCCGTCAAGCTGCCCAAGGGCGCCAAGGCTGCCCATGACGAGAGCGACTTCACCGTCGCGACCATCGTTGCTCCCTCGGCTCTCAAGAGCGCCGAAGGCGACAACGAAACCCCGGCCGAAGGCGAATAAGCCTTTTGCCCTCAGCCCTGCAGGGCTGGAAATTCCGATCCCGCTCGCCTACCCGGCGGGCGGGATTTTTCTTTGGAGTGGACAAGCGATGCAGATCTGGGTGGGCCTGGGCAATCCCGGAACCCAATATGCGATGAACCGGCATAATGTCGGCTTCATGGCTGTCGACGTCATTGCGGACATGCATCGCTTTTCGCCGCCGAAGAAGCAGTTCCAGGGCTGGGTGCAGGAAGGCCGGATCGGGCCGGAAAAGATCATCCTGCTGAAACCCGCAACCTTCATGAACGAGAGCGGGCGGTCGGTGGGTGAAGCCATGCGCTTCTACAAGCTCGCGCCGGAGGACGTGACCGCCTTCCACGATGAACTCGACCTTGCGCCGATGAAGGTGAAGGTGAAGCGCGGCGGCGGTAATGCCGGGCATAATGGCCTCCGCTCGACCGATGCGCATATCGGGGCGGAGTTTCGCAGGGTGCGGATCGGCATCGGGCATCCGGGGCACAAGGACCGGGTGCATGGCTATGTGCTGGGAAATTATCATAAGAGCGAGACGGACGCGCTGGCCGACATGCTGGGCGCGATCGGTGCGGAGGCCGAATGGTTGGCAAAGGGCGATGATGCCCGGTTCATGAATGAGGTGGCGCTGCGGCTGGCGGACTGATGCGCGCCCGTCCGCCCTGCGCTCACGGCGAGCCGCAGGCGGTGGATTGCGGTTTGTCGCATGTCCGGGCCATAGAGGAAATCTGACTTCTTTCTTTCCCAAGGGGATATGGGTGATACAGACCGTCGCGACGAAGCCTTTTGACGACCAGAAGCCCGGCACGTCCGGTCTGCGCAAGAAGGTCCGCATTTTCCAGCAGCCCCATTATGCGGAAAATTTCGTCCAGTCGGTGTTCGACAGCCTAGAGGGCTATAAAGGCCAGACTTTGGTGGTCGGCGGCGACGGGCGCTATCTGAATCGAGAGGTCATTCAGATCGTGCTGAAAATGGCGGCGGCCAATGGTTTTGGCCGGGTGTTGGTGGGTCAGGGCGGCATATTGTCCACGCCGGCGGCCTCGCATCTGATCCGATCTTCCGGGGCCTTTGGCGGACTGGTGCTTTCGGCCAGCCATAATCCGGGCGGGCCGGATGAGGATTTCGGGATCAAGTACAACGTCTCCAATGGCGGCCCCGCGCCGGAGAAGGTGACGGACGCCATATATGAGCGGACGCTGGCGATCGACAGCTATCGCATCCTTGAGGCAGGCGACGTTGATATCGATACGCTTGGCGCCAGCCGGTTGGGCGATATGACCGTAGAGGTGGTCGATCCGGTGGCGGGCTATGCCGGGTTGATGGAGAGCCTGTTCGATTTTGCCGCCATCAGGGCGATGATCGCGGAAGGCTTCACCCTTTCCTTCGACAGCATGAGCGCCGTCACCGGGCCTTATGCGGTCGAGATTTTCGAACGGCGGCTGGGCGCGCCTGCGGGAACCGTGCGGAACGCCACACCCCTGCCCGATTTCGGTCATCATCATCCTGATCCCAATCTGGTCCACGCCAAGGCATTGTACGACCGGATGATGGCGGCCGACGCGCCGGATTTCGGGGCCGCTTCGGATGGCGATGGCGACCGGAACCTGATCATCGGGCGGCACTGCTATGTGACGCCTTCGGATTCGCTGGCCGTACTGGCGGCCAATGCGCATCTGGCGCCCGGCTATTCAGGCGGCCTCAAGGGCATCGCCCGGTCGATGCCGACCAGCGGCGCGGCGGATCGGGTGGCGGAGAAGCTCGGCATTCCGCTCTATGAGACGCCGACGGGCTGGAAATTTTTCGGCAATCTGCTGGATGCCGGGATGGCGACCATCTGCGGCGAGGAAAGCGCGGGCACCGGGTCCGATCATGTGCGCGAGAAGGACGGCATCTGGGCGGTGCTGCTCTGGCTCAATATCCTTGCCGTCCGGCGGCAGAGCGTGGCGCAGATCATGACCGGGCATTGGGCGACCTATGGCCGCAATTATTATGCGCGGCATGACTATGAAGCCATCGCCAAGGACAAGGCCGATGCGCTGATGGATGCGTTGCGGGATAGGCTGGCGACCTTGCCCGGTTTCGCGACCATCCTTGGTACCGTGTCCCAGGCCGACGATTTCGCTTATACTGATCCGACCGATGGATCGGTCAGCAGCCAGCAGGGCATTCGCGTCATATTTGATGATGGATCCCGGATCGTGTTCCGTTTGTCTGGCACCGGGACCGAGGGCGCCACACTGCGGGTCTATCTCGATCGTTATGTAGGGCCAGAAGGCCGGCTAGATATGAAAACAGCCGACGCGCTGTTCCGCCTGATCGATTCGGCAGAACGCATAGCCGATATCGAAGACTTCACCGGCATGAACAGCCCGAGCGTCATCACCTGACCTTCTGCCGTGCTCCTGCGAAAGCAGGAGCACGATGCGCGGGCTGGCCAACTTAGCCCGAACAGGCTATCGGCGCGGCCAATCATTTTGACGTGAAGGCAGTTCCATGGGTTTTCGTTGCGGTATCGTCGGGCTTCCCAATGTGGGCAAGTCCACCCTGTTCAATGCGCTGACCGAGACGCAGGCGGCGCAGGCGGCGAACTATCCCTTCTGCACCATAGAACCCAATGTCGGGCAGGTCGCCGTGCCGGACGAACGGCTGCAGACCATCGCCAAGATCGGCGGATCGGCCAAGATCATCGAGACCCAGCTTGCCTTCGTGGACATTGCGGGGCTGGTGCGCGGCGCGTCCAAGGGCGAAGGGCTGGGCAACCAGTTCCTGGCGAACATTCGCGAGGTGGACGCGATCGTCCATGTGCTGCGTTGCTTCGAGGATGACGACATCACCCATGTCGAGGGCAAGGTCGATCCCATTGCCGACGCAGAGACGGTCGAGACCGAACTGATGCTGGCGGATTTGGAGAGCCTGGAAAAGCGCGTGCCGAACTTCGCCAAGAAGGCGGCGCAGGGCGACAAGGAGGCGAAGGCCGCGGCTTCCGTGCTGAGCAAGGCGCTGGACCTGCTGCGCGACGGCAAGCCTGCGCGGCTGACCCAGCCGGGCGATGATGAGGAAGAGCGCATCTTCCGTCAGGCGCAGCTCTTGACCGCAAAGCCGGTCCTCTATGTCTGCAATGTCGAGGAGGACAGCGCGGCGCAGGGCAATGCCCATTCGGCGCGCGTGTTCGAGAAGGCGGCAGCCGAAGGCGCCAAGGCGGTGATCGTGTCGGCGGCCATCGAAGCAGAGCTGATCACCATGCCGGTCGAGGAGCGCGCGGAATATCTGGAGGCGCTGGGGCTGGAAGAAGCGGGTCTGGCTCGCATCATCCGGGCGGGGTACGAGCTGCTGGGCCTCATCACCTTCTTCACCGTCGGGCCGAAGGAAGCCCGCGCCTGGACCGTCTTCAAGGGGTCGAAAGCGCCTCAAGCGGCGGGCGCGATCCATACCGATTTCGAGAAGGGCTTCATCCGCGCCGAAACCATGGCCTATGCCGACTATGTCCAGTTCAACGGGGAGGCCGGAGCGAAGGAAGCGGGCAAGTGGCGCTCCGAAGGCAAGGAATATGTGACGCAGGACGGCGATATCATGCTGTTCCGCTTCAACGTCTGATCCAGCCATGCTGCGGCCGGGACAGATGCCCGCCCGGCGCAAGGCGGCCTTTCCACCCAGTGTCGACGAAAGGACGCGGCTGCTGATTCTCGGCAGCCTGCCCGGCGACGCGTCGATCAAGCAGGGCGAATATTATGCGCATCGCGGCAACGCCTTCTGGTCGCTGATGGGCGACGTGCTGGGAGAGGATCTGCGCGGCCTGCCCTATGCCATGCGGTTGAAGCGGCTGAAAGCGCGGCGCGTCGGATTGTGGGACGTGATCGAGAGCGCGGATCGGGAAGGCAGTCTGGATAGCGCGATCCGGGGGGCGGAGTTGCGCGATCTGTCCGCTTTCGTGGACCGGCTTCCGGCGTTGGAGGCGGTGGCCTTCAACGGCAAGACGGCGGCGCTGCATGGGCGGCGGCAGATCGGGGAACGGCCGGGGCTGGCATTGATCGACCTGGCCTCCTCCTCCGGTGCCTTCGCCAGCATGACGCGGGAGGCCAAGCGCAGCGCCTGGATGGCTATCGCGCCTTTTAGCGGGGACGCGTAGAGCGTCGTCACTTTACCGTCACGATCCGGCTGTTAAGGCATGCATCATGCTTTTCCGCCGCCTACCCCTCACCTGCCTTTTCATGCTCGCCGCGCTCAGCGATTGCGCGCCGGTCGAGCAGCGGCCGGTTTCCACCCTCGCTCCCGTCGAGCAGCGTCAGCCCGTCACAATCCTGGTGTCGATCGACGGCTTTCGGCCGGACTATCTGAAGCGGGGCGTGACGCCGCATCTCTCCACACTGGCGGCGGACGGGGTCGAGGCGCCGATGCGGCCATCCTTCCCGACCAAGACCTTTCCCAATCACTGGGCGATCGTGACCGGCGACCGGCCCGACCGCAGCGGCATCGTCGCCAACAAGATGGAGGATGCGGCGCGACCAGGCGACATATTCACCATGGCGAGCGACGATCCCTTCTGGTGGAATGAGGCAGAGCCGATCTGGGTAACGGCGGAAAAGGCGGGGGTGCGGACCGCGACTCTGTTCTGGCCCGGCTCCAACGTCGCTTGGGGCGCGACAAAGGCACCGTCCTGGCCCTACAAGCTGAGCGGCGGCACCCGGCCGAGCGACTGGGCGCAGTTCAATCAGGAGATTTCCGGCGTGCAGCGGGTGAACGGCGTGCTGGACCTGCTGCGCCGGCCCGCCGATATTCGGCCCCGCTTTCTAACGCTCTATTTCGATGCCGTCGACACGGCGGGGCATACATATGGGCCCGATGCGGCGGATACGAACCGGGCCGTGCAGGAGGTCGACAGACAGATCGGCATGCTCACCGACGGTTTGAAGGCGCTGGGGCAACCGGCCAATCTCATCATCCTATCCGACCATGGCATGGCGCTGAAATCCAGCGAACGGGTGGTAGCGATGGAAAAGGTTGCCAACCCGTCCGACTATCGCATCTTCGAGAGCGGCCCTTATGCCAGCCTGGCGGCGCAGCCGGGGCATGAAGCGGCGCTGGAGGCCGCCATTCTCAAGCCGCAGCCGCATATGCAATGCTGGCGCAAAAACGATATTCCCGTCCGTTTTCATTATGGATCGCACCGGCGCATACCGCCCTATTTCTGCCTTGCCGAGACCGGCTGGGTGATCCAGCCGACCGCCCCCGCAAAATCTTTCGCCGGCGGCGATCATGGCTGGGACGACCAGGCCACTGAGATGCAGGCGCTGTTCATCGCCCATGGTCCGGGCTTTGACAGCCATTTCCGGCCGCCAGCAAGCTTCGCCAATGTCGATGTCTATCCGTTGCTCGCCCGTCTGCTGGGAATTCGGCCCCTGCCGAGCGACGGTGATCCCGCGGTTCTGGCGGGCCTCTTCAGGAATTGACGTTTTCGTTAACGTAAACTATTTCCTCACCCGTTGCACAAGGAAACGGATATGAGCGAGATCGTCTATTTCGAAGATGTGGCGGTGGGTGACAGGAGCGAGTTCGGCCCGATCACCATCAGCCGGGAGGAGATCATCGCCTTTGCCCAGCAGTTCGATCCACAGCCCTTTCACCTTTCCGATGAGGGAGCAGCCGAGACCCATTTCGGCAGCCTGGCGTCGAGCGGATGGCATACCACCGCACTATCGATGAAGATGATAGTCGCGGAATGGCAGCGCAATCCGGGTGTTCAACCGGCAAGCCTAGGCGCGCTGGGCGTGGACGAATTGCGCTGGCTGCGACCGGTTCGGCCGGGCGACACGCTCCGTGGCGTTTCGGAGGTGATAGAGGTTAGGGCTTCGCGCAGTCGGCCGGAAATGGGAAGTGTCAAGACCCACGTCACCCTGTTCAACCAGCGCGACGAGCCGGTGCTGTCGATGAAGCCCATCGCCATGTTCCGGACGCGACCGGCCTGATTCAGCGCGGCTGCAGCTGGTTGGCGCGCGCGTCGGCGGCCATGATGCGGATCGACGGCTTGAGCGCACCGGTAATCTGAATGGTGTGAAGGCCGGGCGGCAGGTCGAACCACACGATCTTCCGAATGCCGGAGCAGGCCGGGCCATGGTCATGAGCGGCGGAGGTCAGCGCGGTCGTGCCGGTGGCGACATCCACCCAGGCGTCTTCGGACAGGGCTATGCCGATACGCGCCGCGTCCTTGACCGCCAGGGAGAAGAGACCGGCATAGCTTTTGGGGATGACCTTGCCGGGCCGAACGACGAACTGGACCTGCGCGCCGGGGCGGAGCGTTGCCGTGACCGGCTTGCCAAGGATAAGGCGCGGCGCGGTGGAGCCCGTTGCGCCGGCGGTGGCGGTGCCGCTTTGGGTCCAGCTTGTCCAGGATTCGGCCAGGAGTGGCGGGCTGGCGCAGGGATCGGGCGCGGCTTGCGCGCTAAACGGGGTAAGGGCCAGGAGGAAGGCAAGCCGCTTCATTCGTAGATCCTTTCTACTGGTCCCATGCTGCGCATTTCCGCTCTGCGCTTCCGTTGGATTGGGGCGGTTACTTCCGCCCGAACAGTTTCTCGATATCGCGATGCCCCAGCTTCACCCAGGTTGGACGACCATGATTGCACTGGCCGCTGCGAGGCGTGATCTCCATTTCGCGGAGCAGCGCGTTCATTTCCGCGACGCTCAAGGTCCGGCCTGCGCGCACCGAGCCGTGGCAGGCCATGGTGGCGGCGACCAGATCGAGACGCTCCTTCAGGGACAGCGCACTGTCATAGGCGGCAAGGTCGTCGGCCAGGTCGGATACCAATCCCTGCACATCGCCCTGCCCCAACATCGCGGGGGTTGCGCGCACCAGCATGGCGGCGGGACCGAAGCGTTCCAGTTCGAGCCCGAAATCCTTGAGTTCCGCGATCCGCGCCTCCAGCCGGTCGCAGGCGGGTTCATCCAGTTCGACCACTTCGGGGAGGAGGAGCGCCTGCGCCGCGACGCCCTGCCCTTCCATGGCGCGGCGCATGCGTTCCAGCGTCAGACGCTCATGGGCGGCGTGCTGATCGACGATGACGAGGCCGTCCTCGGCTTCGGCCACGATATAGGTGCGGGCGACCTGACCGCGGGCAACGCCCAGCGGGAAACTGCTTCCTTCCGGTGCGGGCGCGGCGGCGGGTTCGGCGCGGGCTTGCGGCGGAGGCGTGAGGAAGCTGGGACGGCGTTCGGCTACGGCATAGCTGGGGATCGGCGTCCCGGCGGCTTCGAAGATCGGCATGGCGCCGATCGGCGTGGGGGAGATGGGTTCGGGTTTCCATGCGGAGAGGCCGGCGGGATCGGCATGCTGGACGGCGCGGAAACCTCCGGCATCGAGGGCGCGGCGCAGGCCGGAAACAATCATGCCCCGGATCAGCGCGGGGTCGCGGAAGCGGACCTCGGTCTTGGCGGGATGGACGTTGACGTCGACCTCCAAGGGAGGAACGTCAAGGAAAAGGGCGACGACCGGGTGCCGGTCCCTCGCCAGCATGTCGGCATAGGCGCCGCGCACCGCGCCGACGAGCAGCCGGTCGCGCACCGGACGACCATTCACGAACAGGAACTGATGGTCGCCCACGCCCCGATTATAGGTCGGGAGCGAGGCCACGCCGGAAAGGCGCACCCCTTCCCGCTCCAGCGCGACGATCACATGATTGTCCACCAGCGCGCGGTCGGTAAGTGCGGCCACGCGGTCTTCGCGCGCCTCGTCGGCCTGTACGCCGAGCACCCGGCGGCCATCATGCTCCATGCTGAAGGCGATGGCTGGATGCGCCATGGCGAGGCGGCGGATGACGTCGAGGCAAGCGGCATATTCCGCCTTGGCCGAGCGCAGGAATTTGCGGCGGGCGGGGACGCGAGCGAAGAGCTGCTCGACCGTGACCCGCGTGCCCGGCGGCAAGGCGGCAGGGCCCTCGCTCACCACCACGCCATTGTCGATGGTGCGGTTCCAGCCGTCCTGTCCCTGCGGCCGGCTGTCGATGGAAAGGCGCGCCACGCTGGCGATGGAGGGCAGCGCTTCACCCCGGAAACCCAGGGTGGCGACATTTTCGATCGCGTCATCGGGTAATTTGGAGGTGGCGTGGCGTTCCAGCGCCAGCGCGATCTCTCCTGAATCCATGCCGCAACCGTCGTCGCTCACCTCGATCCGGTCGAGACCGCCATTGGAAATGCGGATGGCGATCCGGCGCGATCCGGCATCCACTGCATTTTCAACGATTTCCTTGAGCGCGCTGGCGGGTCTTTCGACCACTTCGCCCGCAGCGATGCGATTGACCAGATGTTCGGGCAGACGGCGTATTGACATTGATTAGTGACTAGCCCAAGCGAGCGCTTTCCGCGAGACACAAGCCTCAAGAAAATTTGGTTACCCAGGGGGCGGGTGGAACGTGGGGCGAACTTTCCGACTGTCCCGGTTCGCTTCGCCGGGGCGGCGGGCTGAACAGGAACAGGCATGTCGATCTTCTCGCGTCTCTTCAAACTCTCTTCCCAGGACATGGCCATCGACCTCGGCACGGCGAACACCGTGGTCTATGTGCGCGGGCGCGGCATCGTGCTCAACGAACCGTCGGTGGTGGCGGTCGAAACTCTGAACGGCGTGAAGCGGGTGAAAGCGGTCGGTGACGACGCCAAGCTGATGATGGGCAAGACCCCCGATTCGATCGAGGCGATCCGGCCGCTGCGAGACGGCGTGATCGCGGACATCGACGTGGCCGAGCAGATGATCAAGCATTTCATCACCAAGGTGCATGGCGGCAAGTCACGGCCCTGGCGCTTCCCGGAAATCGTGATCTGCGTGCCGTCGGGCTCGACCAGCGTCGAGCGCCGCGCGATTCGCGATGCGGCGAGCAATGCCGGCGCATCCCAGGTTTTCCTGATCGAGGAACCCATGGCCGCCGCGATCGGCGCCGACATGCCCGTGACCGAACCGATCGGCTCCATGGTGGTCGATATCGGCGGCGGCACGACCGAAGTCGCGGTGCTGTCGCTGCGGGGTCTGGCCTACACCACCTCCGTTCGCGTGGGCGGCGACAAGATGGACGAGGCGATCGTGTCCTTTGTGCGCCGTCACCACAATCTGCTCATCGGTGAAGCGACCGCCGAACGGATCAAGAAGCAGTTCGGCGTGGCCCAGCCGCCCGAGGACGGCGTGGGCGAGACGATCCACATCAAGGGCCGCGATCTGGTGAACGGCGTGCCCAAGGAAATCTCGATCAATCAGGGCCAGATCGCGGATGCGCTGGCCGAGCCGATCAGCACCATCGTCGAGGGCGTCCGTATCGCGCTGGAAAACACCGCGCCGGAGCTGGCGGCGGACATCGTCGATCAGGGCATCGTGCTGACCGGCGGCGGCGCGCTGCTCAAGGGGCTGGACGACGAGCTGCGCGACGAGACCGGCCTGCCCGTCACCATCGCTGAAGATCCGTTGACCTGCGTCGCGATCGGCACGGGCCGCGCAATGGAAGATCCGATCTTCCGGGGCGTTCTCCAGACCGCCTGAATTTGTTCCGGTTCGGTTGAACCGGAACAAATTCGGCATTTTTTGTTTGCCGTGATTTCCGAGCCGCCAGATGAATGTATCTGGCTTGAAATCACTTAGAGGGGAAAGCATGGCGCGGCCACCCAGCCGACGCCCCGGGCACAACCGGAAGGCGCAATATAGCCTCTTCGCCAGTTATGTCGTGGCGATGACCGGCGCCGCCGTCGGCCTGCTTCTGGTGGTTGTCGCCGTTTTCGATCCGACCGGCTTCGCCGCGATCCGCATCGCGACGGCGGAAGTCACGCGTCCGGCGTCCGTGACCTTGAAGAATATGGTGAGCGGGGTCGCCTCGATCGATGAAGTGCTGGCCAGCTATTGGCACGCGGGGTCGCAGAATGTGGCCCTGCGGCGGCAGGTGGAGGCGGACCGCAACCGGATCATCGAGGCGCAGGCGGTCGCGCAGGAAAATCTGCGGCTCAAGAAACTGCTCAAGCTTGTCGAGGATGATGGCAGCGAATTGCTGACGGCGCGGTTGATCGCCTCCTCCTCCTCCAGCACGAGGCGGTTTGCGCGGCTCAATGCCGGGCGTTGGCAGGGGGTGCGGCCGGGCATGCCTGTGCGCGCGCCGGAGGGGTTGATCGGGCGCATCCACATCACCACGCCCAATACGGCGGAGGTGCTGCTGTTGACCGACACCAGCAATATCGTGCCGGTGCGCCGGGCCAACGACAGCGTGCCTGCCATTTCCACCGGGCTTGGCGATGGGACATTGGAAATCCGGGCGCTTGCAGCGGGACGCAATCCCTTTAAGCCCGGCGACCTGCTTGTGACGTCTGGAATCGGCGGGGTCTATCAGCCCAATATTCCGGTAGCAGTGATCGTACGGATCGAGGGTGAGATCGCCTATGGCGTGCCCCTTGCCAATCCGTCCAAGGTCGACGCCGTGGTGGTCGAGCGCTCCTTCGAGGAAACGGTGACGCGGACCGACGTCAATGCATCGGCCACGCCGTTCGAGCCGGAAGCGGCGGAAAATGCGGCCGTCGGTACGCCACCGCCATGATCGACCCGCATCTGCAGCATGTGCCCCGCCTGGGCCGCCACCCTTCGCGCTTTCGGCTGGCGGGAACGCCGGTCATCACGGTGATGCTGGGATCGCTGGTGACGGCCCTGCCGGTGATCGCGCAATCGCCGGTCATGCCGCCTTTCGGCCTGTTGCTGCTGCTGTCCTGGCGGCTGCTGCGTCCGGACTTGTGGCGAACCTGGATCGGCGTGCCGCTCGGCCTGTTCGATGACATTGCCAGCGGCCAGCCGATCGGGTCGGCCATGTGCCTGTGGACCATCACCCTGATCGGCATCGATGCGGTCGAGCATCGCATGGTTTGGCGAAGCTATCGGCAGGACTGGTTAATCGCGTCCATGGCGATTATCTTCTGCATCGCCGGCGGCGTTTTCTTCGCGCGGATCACCGGCGGAGGAAGTATCAAGCTGTTGCTGGTTGCGCCGCAAATGCTTTGGACGGTCCTGCTCTTTCCCTTCGTCGTCCGGCAATGCGCCCGGATCGATAGCTGGCGCGTGATGGCATGAAGCTGCCCCTGCTCAAGAAGAAAACCGTTACAGAAGCCTCCCTGTCCTTCACTTTCACGCGCCGCGCGATGGTCGTGGGCGGATTGCAGGGGGCGGTCGGGGCGTTGCTGGTCGGGCGGATGGGCTGGATCAGCGTCGCGGAGAATGAGAAATATAATCTGCTGTCGGAGAGCAATCGCGTCAATCTGACGCTGATTCCGCCGCGTCGGGGATGGATTATCGACCGCAACGGGCGGCCGCTGGCGAACAACCGGACGGACTTTCGCGTCGACCTGATCCCGGAGCGGGTGACGGATGCGGAGAATACGATCCGCAGCCTGGCCCATCTGCTGGCGCTGAGCGATGACGAGGTCGACCGGATCAAGGAAGAGCTGGACAAGTCGGCCGGCTTCCGGCCGGTGCAGGTGGCGGAAAAGCTGACCTATGATCAATATGCGGCGGTCAGCGTGCGGCTGCCCGACCTGCCGGGGGTCGCGCCCAGCCAGGGCTTTTCGCGCAACTATCCCGGCGGGGCCACGGTCGGCCATCTGCTGGGCTATGTCGGCGCAGCGTCGGCCAAGGATTATGAGGAGCGCAAGGATCCGCTGCTGATCACGCCGGGCTTCAAGGTCGGCAAGGACGGGCTGGAGCGGTCGTTCGACAGGGAACTGACCGGCAAGCCGGGCGCGAAGCGGGTGGAGGTGACCGCTCGGGGCAAGATCGTGCGGGAACTCACCACCCGGCCCGACACGCCCGGCAATCCAATCAAGCTCACCATCGATGCGGGCTTGCAGGAATATGCCGGGCGGCGGCTGGCGACGCAGAGCGGGTCGGTGGTGGTGATCGACTGCCACAATGGCGATGTGCTGGCGATGGCATCGATGCCCAGCTTCGATCCCAACAGCTTTTCCGACGGCATCAGCCATCTGGAATGGGACATGCTGTCGAAGGACGACCATGTGCCCTTGCGCAACAAGACGCTGCAGGGGCTCTATCCGCCGGGGTCGACGGTGAAGCCGATGGTGGCGCTGGCGTTGCTGGAGGCGGGGATTTCGCCCATGGATACGGTGAATTGCCCCGGCGCGATCCGGGTCGGCAACACGCTGTTCCACTGTCACAAGAAACGCGGCCATGGCTCGCTCAACATGCGGGGCGCGATCGCGCAGAGCTGCGACATCTATTTCTACACGATGGCACAGCGGATCGGCATGGACCGGATCGCCAGCATGGCCCGGCGCGTGGGCATGGGGCAGAAATTCCAGCTCCCCTTCCCCAGCCAAAGCTTCGGCACGGTGCCGGACCCAGCGTGGAAACTGAAGAAATATAATCAGAAATGGCAGGTCTACGACACGGTCAACGCGACCATCGGTCAGGGCTATATGCTGATCAACCCGTTGCAGATGGCCGTGATGGCGTCGCGGCTGGCGACGGGCAGGCAATTGATGCCGAACTTCATCTTCGGCGCGCAGCGACCCTCTCCGGCGCCTGTGGGCGTGAATGAGGAGCATCTGGTGACGATCCGCGACGCGATGAGCGCGGTGGTGAACGGCGGCGGCACCGGCGGCGCGGCGCGCATTCCCCTGCCCGGCGTGATGATGGCGGGGAAGACCGGGACGGCGCAGGTACGCCGCATCACCATGGCCGAGCGCGGCGGCGGCGTGCGCAGCAACGCCTCCCTGCCCTTCAAGCTGCGCGACCATGCGCTGTTTCAGGGCTTCGCGCCGTTCGACAACCCGCGCTATGCCATCGCCTGCATCCTCGAGCATGGCGGCCATACCAACCGCGTCGAGGACGCGCCGATGATCGCGGCGGACACGATGACCTACCTGTTCGATCAGGCCAAGGCGATGGAGAAGCTGGAGTCGATCGAAAAGGATTGGGGCGGCCCCCCCGCCGAGCGCATGGCGCGGCAGATGGCGGCCTACAGGCTGGCAAAGGCCATCGAAAAGGGTGAGGCGCCACCGCCGGAGGCGGCCAATGCGATGAATGCGGCGGAGGGAAGCAATGCCTCGACCGCCCCGCCAGCGCCAACCGCTCCGGTCGATGCCGACGATGCGCCCCCTCCGGCGGACACCGCACGATGAGCATCGTTCCGGAGCCCCTGACCGAATTTCCCTGGCGCGTGCTGGGCATATTGCTCGCCATTGCGGGGTTCGGGACGCTGGTGCTGTACAGCGCCGCCGGGGGCAGCATCACGCCCTGGGCGATCAACCAGGGCGTGCGCTTCGTCATCTTTGCCGGCATGGCGCTGGTGCTGAGCCGCATTCCGCTGCGGACATTCGCCCGTTTTGCCTTCCCCGCCTATGGCCTCGTGCTGGCCGCCCTTTTTCTGGTCGAACTGATCGGCGGGGTCGCCGGGGGCAGCCAACGATGGATCAACCTCGGCTTCATGCAGTTGCAGCCTTCCGAATTCATGAAGCCGATCATCGTGCTTGCGGTCGCGCGTTTCTATGCGTTGCTGCCAGTGGGGGAAATAAGGCGCTGGAACGCCATCTGGCCGGCACTGGTGCTGATCGGCGTGCCCTTCATGCTGGTGCTGGTGCAGCCCGACCTCGGCACCGCGACGATGATCGCGGCAGGCGGGGTGACGGTGATGTTCCTCGCGGGATTGCCGCTGCGGCTGTTCGTCGGATCGGGGCTGGCCTTCGCCGCCATCGTCCCCATCGCCTTCAGCTTCCTGCACGATTATCAGAAGAACCGCGTCCTGATCTTCATGGACCCGGAAAGCGATCCCCTGGGCGCGGGCTATCATATCAGCCAGTCGAAGATCGCCATCGGTTCGGGCGGCATATTCGGCAAGGGGTTTCTGCAGGGCACGCAGAGCCATCTCGACTATCTGCCCGAGGGGCATACCGACTTCGTCTTCGCCACCATGGCGGAGGAATGGGGGCTGATGGGCGGGGTGCTGCTGATCGGCGCCTTCATGCTGCTGTTCCGCTGGGGCATCGGCGTGTCGATGCGCGCGCAGGACAAATATGCCCGGCTGGTGGCGGCGGGGCTGACCACGACGATCTTCTTCTATGTCGCGATCAATCTGATGATGGTCATGGGCCTGGCGCCGGTGGTGGGCATTCCCCTGCCCTTCATGTCCTATGGCGGATCGTCGATGCTGACGGTCATGCTGTGCGTCGGCATCATCATGGCCATCGAGCGGTCGGGACGGCGGCGCAGCCGGCCAGGAAGCTGGGGTTGAAATCGGGGTCGGAACGCCCCTGTTTGCAAAATTTTGCCGCGCTGGGCGATTTCCTGTTTGCAAAGTCCGATGCGACTGCTAACAGCCCGCCCACGCCAAGGCGACGGCCCGCAAGGGACTAGCCGAAAGCAGGTGTGGACGCATAGCTCAGTTGGTAGAGCAGCTGACTCTTAATCAGCGGGTCCTAGGTTCGAGCCCTAGTGCGTCCACCAAATTCCTGCGGATCAAGGCGCAAGCCGAAACCGGCGTGGACGCATAGCTCAGTTGGTAGAGCAGCTGACTCTTAATCAGCGGGTCCTAGGTTCGAGCCCTAGTGCGTCCACCAAAAAAAGTGCGTGCACCAGATCCTGCCGCATATTTGTTTCTCCATAGCCAGCACTCAGCTCCTTTGATAGGCGCTCCTCTTAACCCAGGCCTCTGATCAGACCGGCAAGGCGGTGGTGAACTTCGTCATGGACAGGGCGAAGTGGGAGGCCGCGCCCGCGACTGAGGGATGGCCCAGCAGGGTCATCATCAGGAAACGGTTATAGTCAGCGACATCCGCAACGACCACGCGCAGCAGATAGTCCCATTCTCCGGACATGGAGAAGCATTCGACGATTTCCGGGCGGCCGTCGACAAATTGCTCGAAGGCGCGGCGCGCTTCCTGCGCGTGACTGCGCATGCGGATGTTGCAAAGGACGTTGACGCCGCGCCCGACCTTCTCCGGATCGACCAGCCGAACCGTACCGGCGAGGATGCCCGCAGCCTCCAGCGCCTTGATCCGGCGCCAGCAGGAGGCGCTGGACGCCCCCACCCGCTCGGCCAGATCGGCATGGCTGAGCGTCGCATCTTCCTGCAGGGCCGCGACGATCTTCCGGTCGATGGCGTCTATCTGGCGATCCTGTTTCATGATCGGCAGAATAGCCATGGCGCGTATTTCATCCAAGAGCCGATTGGAATGATCCGCCGCGGATGCTTTTACCCCGGCAGAGGTTCCCAAATCGCTTTCCTTTTCGGCCAGTAGGGCTATTCTGTCGGCAGGTCGCATCAGGTGACTGGGGCTGCGTAAAATGATCGACCTTTCTCCTCAGCCCCAAGACAAGAGCAGCGGCACGAAGGCGGCGCCCGCCGTACCTCAGCATGATCCGGTGCTTCGCGAAAATGGAGATGGCAAAGGCGCGCGGCAGTGGTGGCAATTTTCGCATGAGGGAGCGGAGGCTGCGATCCAGCGGCTATCGCGTTGGGCCGGTCCTATCGCTCTGCTGCTGGCGCTCTGTTTGCTGGGCTGGTGGATAATCCGCTGATCCTGCTCGTGATTCGGGTTTGAAGGGGTCTGTCAGGCGCCCAACCCATCGATGAAGGCCAAATACTTAATTCAGGTCGTCGCAAATCTGGGGCAGAGCGTCTTTCAGGATAAACGGATCATCGGAAAAGCGGGTCTACGCATCCCGCCCCCGATTGTCAGTCCCTCCCATTTATGTCCTGCTGCTGCGCAACATAAATCAAAATGCTGCGGATGTCTGATGGTTAACACACTGCCGCGCGGCGGTGCCCAGCTTGACGTCAAGACATAAAAAGGGTTGCAGATGTCGAAAATTGATCTGGCGATCAAAGGTGTTCCCAGTCGCCAGCCCGCTACAGCCGCCGGTCAACGGAATGCGCGGCTTTGGTTGTGCGTGTTGCTGCTGGTCGCTGATATGGCCGCGCTCGCCACGGGCTTTGCCTTCGGGCTGCGCGCTGCCGGCTTACCATGGCTGTCGGACGGGCAATGGCCGCCGCTGGCGGGCGGCATGATCGTCTATGCTGTCCTGGCTTTCCATAATCAGGCCTATAATCCCCATTGCCTGACGCGCATGACGCAGTCCTGCCGCAGCGCGACCATGGCCTTTGCAGGAACATTGCTGATCTTCCTGCTCGTCCTGTTCTCCCTGAAGGCGACCGGGCAATTGTCGCGCCTGGGAATTTCGGCCGGAATCTTGTGCAGCGGGACTTTGCTCGTTCTGCAACGATTGATGATCGTGCACACGGTTCGCCGGAACTTTGCCGATGGATTGTTCGCACAGTTGCTGATCATCGATGACGGCGTCATTCCCGACGATGTCAGCGGCATGGTGATCGTGGATGCGGGCGCGATCGGGCTGCGGGCCGATTTGGACGATCCCTATATGCTGCATCGGTTGGGGACGCTGCTGCGCGATTATGATCGCGCCGTGATCTCCTGCCCCGCCGAGCGCAAGGCCGACTGGGCGCAGATGCTCAAGGGCGGCAACATATTGGGCGAGATCATCGTGCCGGAATTGGACCCGATGGCGCCGCTCGCCGTGCAGGCCTATCGCGGGACGCCGACTTTGGTGGTGTCGCGCGGGCCGCTGAACCTCGCCAACCGGGCGAAGAAGCGGTTGTTGGACATCGCGCTGACGGTGCCGGTGCTGATCGCGCTCGCTCCGCTGATGGCGGTCATAGCGATCCTCATCAAGCTGGACTCGCCGGGGCCGGTCTTCTTCCGGCAGGAGCGGATCGGGCGCGGCAACATGCTGTTCCATATCCTGAAATTCCGCAGCATGAAGGTGGAGCAATGCGACGCCGCTGGCGCCACCTCGACGCAGCGGGACGACAATCGGATCACGCGGATCGGCGCCTTCATCCGCAAGACCAGCATCGATGAACTGCCGCAGTTGATCAATGTGCTGCTGGGCGAGATGAGCCTGGTGGGGCCACGTCCCCATGCGCTGGGGTCGACGGCGGAGGAGCAGCTTTTCTGGCAGGTCGATCGGCAATATTGGCATCGCCATGCGCTGAAGCCGGGGATTACCGGCCTGGCGCAGATCCGCGGGTTCCGCGGCGCGACCGAGACGCGGCGCGACATATTGAACCGCGTCGAGGCGGATCTGGAATATCTGCACGGCTGGAGCCTGACGCGCGATATTGCGATCTTGTTCGGGACGCTCAACGTCCTGGTGCACAAGAACGCCTATTAGGAGCACTTCCCATCCTCCCTGCATGGGGAGGATTTCATAGAAACGACTCGAAGAAGCGCCAAAGACGCAAAGAGCGCAAAAGGGTTCCGCAAGAAAAACGAAATTCACGACGAATTGTTGCCGCAAACGCCTTACCGCAAAATATCTTATCCCAGATTAATGATTCGGTGATCCCTGGCTGTCATATGCGACGAATTGATGTCGTCGCCCTTCCCTTCCCAACTATTTGTTAACCGCAAAATCGGATATGTCCGTCATCACCAATCGGGCGGCGGGAACAGCGACGTGGCGGAAGATTTTGCAGTGGTTGCAGTGGCACCTACGTTGATCGAAACGGCAGAGGTCCGTCGGGACATTCCGACGCATGTCGACGGCATTACTTTTGTCGATCGGGCCGAACAGGGCGTGCAGTTCGTCTCGCGCTGGGCGGGCATTCTTGCTTTCGTCGGCGCGGTGGCGGCGATCGTCTGGCTGGTCGTCTGAGCAGAATCGCTCAAGCCTCCAAGCTTTCTCCCAGATTAACAGCTTCAGGGTGCGGCGGGATTGTCCCGGCGCGCCCTCTTTTGCGATGACCCGAGCCGTTGTTTTGACACGATAAGCTGCTTTCCAGGCAGTGGCGTTACGGTGAAATCCCTATAGCATGCCCAAATTGCTGCAATGCAATAAGGGTCGAAGATTGACAATATGCAATGAACCACATTTGCGGGGCAGCTTTTCTGCGCCCTGCAAAAACGAATTCCAATGGTCGCGCACCTTCATGGCCGCTGCGCTAAGTGGTGCGTCAATTGTCGCGGCCGTTCCTTCCGTTCTGCATGCGCAGAATGATGACGGAACGACTGTGCAGAAACGCGTCCAGAATCCGGAAGAGGAAAAGCGCCTCAAGCAATATGGTCTTCATCTGACCGCCGGGCTCGACCTTCTCTATGATGACAATGTCTATCGCGTGGACGACCGGGTGGAAAATCCAATCGACGACCTGATCGTGACGCCTTCGGTAGAGGCCACTTTTGGCAGACCGATCGGGCGGCACGACATATTACTGCGCGGCAAGATCGGTTACGACCGCTTCATTTCCGAAGGCCAGCGCAGCAAGCTGCGGCTGGATACGGAGGCGAAGGCGAATATCCGCTTCGGCGCCACCTGCCTGATCACGCCCCGGGCGGCCTATCGCCAGCAGCGGGCTGATTATGGCGACATCAACTCGGCAACGGAAAATCTCCAGAAATTTGCGACTATCGGTGCCGATTTCACCTGTGAGCGGCCGGGGCTGTTTCCGGTGGCGAGCTATGAGCATGACACGACGCGCAACGCCGCTGCGTTCGACTATGCCGATCAGACCAGCGATACCTTCATGGGCGGCGTGGGCTATTCCATGCCCAGCCTAGGCACGCTGACCGCTTATTATGAGCGGGTGAACAGCAAGCGCGACACGCTGGGGATTGAGAACCGGATCAACAGCTATGGCGTCCGTTTTCAGCGCGCAGTGACGCCGATCACGCAGATCGACGCAGATCTCCGCTGGCTGGACGTGAACAGCGACAGCGCGGCGGTGGGCGGCTATAATGGACTGGGCTGGAAAGTCAGCCTTTCCACGCAGGCCATTCCGCGCCTGAAGCTGACCGCCACGACCGAGCGGGCGATCATCAACGACAGCCTGATCGCCAGCGGTTTCGCCATCGACACCAGCTATCGCATCCAGGGCGAATTCTCGATCTCCGAACTTACCTCAGCCGGGCTATATGCGGAGTGGGACCGGCGCAAATTCCGGCAGGATGCGGCGCTTCGTCCCTATTCGATCACGGCTGATCGCAATCGTCGCTTTGGTGCCATGCTGACGAGGAAACTTTCGGACCGCTTCGATCTTACGCTCGACGCCCAGCATTACGTCCGCAGAACGGACACCAGCGTATCCAATTATAGCGGTACGCAAGTGATGCTGGGCGCAGCTCTGCATTTTTAGATCCTCACCATATTGGGAGCTTGCGCTGTGAAAGCCGATACTCTCCTGAAATCCATGTCCGCCTTGCTCATGATTGCAGGATACTTCTCCGCGACTGCGCAAACCGTAGCCGGAACCGCCACGACGACTGCGGCCACACCCCCCGCCCCACAGGCGGCGAGCGCCGGCTATCAGCTTGGGCCCAATGACGAGCTGAAGATTTCCGTTTTCGGTCAGCCCGACCTGTCGACCACCACCCGCATCAAGGAGGACGGCACCGTGCTGCTCGCGCTGGTCGGCCCGGTCACGGCCAAAGGCAAGACGACATCGCAGCTCGCGCAGGACATCGCCTCGGGCTATGCCAGCGGCGGATATCTCACCAAGCCCTCGGTCAGTGTCGAGGTCAGCAACTATGTGAGCCGCTTCGTCACTGTCCTCGGCAATGTGCCGGAGGCGGGCAATTATCCGCTGGACCGCGACTATACGGTGGCGTCGATGCTCGCCAAGGCGGGTGGGTCGACCAAGGATGGCGCCAATGCCGTCATCCTGACGCCCGCCGACGGCAGTGGGCCGGTGCGCATTTCGCTGGCCGATATGGCGGCGGGCGCGATGCGGCCGCTCAAAGCAGGCGACACGCTGTTCGTGCCGCCTGCCGAGAAAATCTATGTCTACGGTCAGGTCCAGCAGCCCGGCGCCTTTGCTTATGCGCCTGGACAAAGCTTCCGGCAGGCATTGGCGCTGGCGGGCGGACCGACGCTGGCCGGTTCAACGAAACGCATAAAAGTCCGGCGGGAGGGGAAGGAAATACAGGCCAATCTGGATGATCCAGTGAAGCCTGAAGACGTCCTCATCATCCGGGAGAAGCTGTTTTGACGACACTCGATCAAAGCTTCACGCACCAACGATCCGGCCTGTTCGACCGGTTCCTGTCCCTGACGCGAAGCAGCGAAAAGCGCAACGAACGCGTCATAGCTGACGATGTACCGCTGCATCTGGACGTGCCCGCGCTGCCGGGCTTCCGGCAGGAAGCGCCGGATGTGGCGCCGGAAGGCTCCACCCATCGTCCGCTTTCGATGAGCGCCATGGCCGCGCCGATCAAGCCGATCAGCCTGCGCCGCGACAGCATCTACGCCGCGTTCAACACCGCCATGCCGGTGACGGACCGCCACGGTCTGGCCGGGCGCAACAGCGAACTGGAAAAGCTGGTCGAGGCGATCGTCGTGCAGCGCAAGCATGCCGTCATCTTCGGCACGCGCGGGTCGGGCAAGACCTCCCTCGCCCGCGTGTTCGGTGATCTGGCGGACGAAGCGGGCTGCATCGCCCTCTATGCCTCGGCCAATGGAGAAGCGGATTTCGACTCTCTCTTCCGCCCCTTCCTGACCGAATTGCCGATGAGCAGCGCGGGACAGGAGCGGGCGCGCAAGATGATGGGCGAGCCGCTCGATGTCTCCCGCCTCTCCGCCCTGCTGGTGGAGGAAGTGCGCGAGCGCGCCATCCTCATCATTGACGAATATGACCGGGTGCAGTCCGAAACGGCCAAGCAGGACGTGGCAACGCTGCTCAAGCTGCTGACCGACATTCATTCGCCGGTTCAGGTCGTGCTGGTCGGCATCGCCAGCGACATTGACGGGCTGATCGCGGCCCATCCTTCGCTCCGCCGTCACCTGGTGCCGCAGCGGGTCGCGCCGATCCCCAAGCCGGAACTGGAGCGGCTGTTACTGGCCTGCGCCAATAATGCGCGGCTTTCCATCGATGAAGATGCGTTGGACATGCTGGCGAGCGCGGCCATGGGTTCGCCCTATCATGCGCGGCTGTTCGGCATGTCGGCGGCTCTAGTGACGGAAGCGGCTGCACGCGACCGCATGGTGCTTGCCGATATCGAGCAGGGGCTGGTGTCCGCGCTGGAGGATTGGGAGGAAATGAGCGGCCAGACATACGCGCTGTTCCGCCGCATCCTGTGGGAAGCCGGGTCAGCGCCGGGTGTTGGCCGCCGGATGATCGCGCTCGCCGCCGTAGTGGCCTCTCAAATGTCGGCCATAAGCTATGAGCGGCTGGTGAAGCTTGGCCATGAAGTGCTGGGCGGCGGGTCGATCAATGAAGGCCAGGCGCGCGACGCCATGGCGCGGTTGCAACCCGCTCTGGTCCCGACGCCCAATGGCGAACTGTGGATGTTCGAAGATACGCTGGCGCCGCAATTCCTGCTGCTGATGGCGAAGCAGCCGGTGCAGAGCGCACCGCCTGTCCAGACGCCCGCCGAGGAAATGCGCGCCCTGCTCAAGGGAGTGGACGGGCTATGACCATGAACCCGATGGATTTGCTGGCGGCGCTTCAGGCGCGCTGGCGCACGGCGGCGATGATCGGAGGAATCTTGTTCCTTCTGATCGCGATCACCGCCTTTTTGCAACCGCGCCAATATATGGGCACGGCCTCGCTGCTGCTCGACCTGTCGCAGACCGACCCGACCGACACCAATACGGCGCAAGGTCCAAAGCCGGATACCGATTCCATTCTGGGCACCCAGACGGACATCATCCGCAGCGGCAAGGTGTTGAACGCCGTCGCCAGGGAAGCGGGCTTCGTCGACGCCCAGCCGACCGACATGCCGGCCGATGCGCGGCTGCAATCGGCGGCGGCCCTGGTCGGCAAGAATATGACCATTACCACCGGGCGGCAGAGCAATGTGCTCCAGATCCAGTATCTGGACGCCGATCCGCAGGTCGCGGCCAAGGTCGCCAATCTGATCGCCAAGATCTACATGCGCGAGCAGGTGGAACTGCGCGCTTCCCCGGCGCGCGGTTCGGCCAAATGGTTCGACGAGCAGACGCAGGAAGTGCGTCACCGCTATGAAATCGCCCAGAAGAAGCTGTCCGACTTCCAGCGGGCGCATGACATTATCGGCATCAACCGCATGGACCTTGAGGCTGAAAAGCTCAAGAACATGTCCTATCAGTTGACCCAGGCGCAGGCGGAAGCGGCGGCGGCCCGGTCGAAGGCTGGCGCAGGCAGCGTGTCCGACATCGAAGGGTCGCTAATCGTCCAGAATTTGCAGGAACAAGTGGCGGAGCAGTCCGCCAAGGTGTCCGAATTGCAAAAGACGCTTGGCCCCAATCATCCGAGCATGGCGGCGGCCAATGCGCAGCTTGCCGAGCTTCAATCGAAGCTGGCGTCGGCGCGGTCCAGCCAGGCCGGCGCGGTCAGCGCGAACAGCGTGGCGGCCAGCCGTCGCGAGGGCGACCTCAAGTCCAACATGGCCGGGCAGGAGGATCGCATGATCCGCATGTCCGACGTGCAGGACCAGTTGATGGTGCTCCAGCGTGACGTCGATGCGGCGCGGCAGACCTATGACACGGTGCGCCAGCGCTTCAACGAGGCGACGCTCAAGAGCCAGATCTCGCAGCCCAATGCCAGCCCGCTCGATGCGGCGACCGTTCCTCTGCTGCCCGCCAAGCCCAACATCATGCTCTGGCTGATCGGCGGGATCGCCCTGGGCCTGGTCGGCGGCGTGGCTGCCGTGATCCTCATGGAGATCATCCATCCGCGCGTTCGCTCGGCCGCTGGCGTGGCCCGCGCTACCCAAGTCGACGTCATTACCGAACTGATGCCGGTGCCCACAGGTGGCGGCTGGTTCTTCAAACAGCAGGAGGCCGCATGAGACTGCGTTCTACGGCAGGCGCCCCACCTCAACTCACGCCGGGCAGCGCGACGACGCTACGCCCCCGCGCCCGCGATAGCCATAATTTCGCTCGCCTTGCAGTAGAGCACGGCTTTCTGGCGGAAGCCGACGTGCATCATGTCGAGGGTCATGCCCGGTCCCAGGGTCTGGCGCTGCATGATGCGGCCGTCGACCTGGGATTGCTGAACCCGGAGGATGCGGGAATCCTCGCCGCCTTGCAGGGTGGCTTCTCCCTGCTGCCGCAGGGCGACCAACGGGTCGATCCGCTGGTGGTCGCGGCTTTCGATCCCGCCAACGCCTATGCCGCCAAGGTGCGGACGATCCGCGCCAAGATGCGCGCGGCGGCCAAGGATGGCGACCCCGCCTCCCTGCGGCTGGCGGTACTCGCGATCGAAGCGGGCGACGAGGCCGCGATCATGGCGGCCAATCTGGCGGTCGTGCTGGCGCAGATGGATGGGCAGACGATGCTCATCGACGTCGACATGGGGCGGCCTTCGCTCGACCGGCTGTTCCGGGTTGCCAACAAGGCAGGGCTTGCCGAGCAATTGATGGGCAGCGCCGCGCTGCTGCCGGCAGCCAAGACGGCGGTTGAGGGGCTGTGGCTGATGACCGCCGGTCGGGCTTCGGGCAGCGCGACGAGCCTTGTCACTCGCGGACCGCTGGCGGAAACGGCCAATGGCTGGGGGCTGCGCGACATATCGATGCTGTTCTACCTGGCGGAGCGCAAAGGCGACCAGACGCCCTATGGCAGCATATTGGCGGGCTTCGACGCGGTGGTCATCGTCGCGCGGCGCGGGGATACGGCGATTGCCGACATGCGCCGGGTGATCGACGATCTGGATCGTCATGGCGTGCCCATTGCCGGGACGGTGATTGCATGAGCGCCGAACATGCGCTGGCGCGTCACCAACCTCTTCCGTCTCCCGGCATCGGGCAGGACGCGCCTGTAGCCCATGTCGGCGGCTTGCCCGTATCGACCCTGTCGCTCGACGCGCTGATCGCGAAGATGCTGGTCGAGGCGCCCTTGCGACGGAGCCTGGACCAGCCACCCTTGCTGGTGTTCGACGCCAATGGGCAGGGTCTGTCGATGAATGCCAGCAACCCGGATTTCCGGGCCAATCTGGCGCAGGCAGACCTGATCCATGCCGACGGACAGATCATCGTCGCAGCGTCCCGCTGGTTGGGCGGGCCGCATATCGCTGATCGATCCAGCACGACGGACATGTTCATCGACAGCCTGGAACCAGCGGCGCAGGCTGGCGTCAGCTATTATCTGCTCGGCGGCGAGGAGAAGGTGAACGCCGCCTGCGCGGAGGAGATCGCCTCCCTCGCGCCAGGGCTGCAACTGGCCGGGCGGCGCAACGGCTTCTGGAAGCCGGAGGATGAGGACGCTGTGATCGATGCGATCAACGCAGCCTCGCCGGATGTCCTCTGGGTAGGCACCGGCAAGCCGCGTGAGCAGGCCTTCTGCGTGCGCAACCGGGAGAGGATCAGGGCGGGCTGGATCGTCACCTGCGGCGGGCTGTTCAACTACATTACCGGCGATTATCCCCGTGCGCCACTGTGGATGCAGAAGTCCGGCTTCGAATGGCTGCACCGCATGGCGACGCGGCCCCAGGAGCTTGCCTGGCGCTATATCACCACCAATCCCCATGCGCTCTGGCTGATCTGGAAACACCGCCATGGCTGAAGTTCAGGCCATGGAGGATAATGCCCGCGTCCAGCGCCTTGGCAGCCTGTTCGGCCGCTTCGGGCTGGCCAGCCTGTCCTCGGCCATCGTCTCGGTCAGCCATTTGCTGGTCCAGCTCTTTTCGATCCACCATCTGGGGACGGCGGCCATCGGTACGCTGGCCTTCCTGCTGGTGATCATCCAGTTCGGCTACAGCCTGTCCAACGCACTGGTATCGACGCCCTACACCATCGCCGTGAACCAGAGCGACGATGCCGAGGCACGGAATTTCGACTTCTTTTTCCCGGTCAATCTGATGCTGGCGGCCAGTCAGGGGCTGATCTGCGCGGCGATTGCCTGGGCGACGGCCTCGCCCATGGCGGCTTTGCTGTTCGGGTTGGCGGGGACGCTGTCGCTGATCCGCTGGTTCGGGCGGTCCAACGCCTATGCGCATCACGCGCCAGCGCGAGCCGCCCGGTCGGACCTAGCCTATGCCGGGACGATCCTCGCCGGCCTGCTGATCGCGATGCGGACGGGCGCCGACATGCCAGCCATTGGCGGCATGCTGGTGGCGGCCAGTCTGGTGGGCCTGCTGCCCTTCGGCCTTGCCTATATACGGCGGCATTTTGCCATGGCACCAGGCCGCGCCTTGAGCGCCTATCGCCCGGTGTGGAAGGAGCAATCCGCCTGGACGCTGGTGGGCGTGCTGTCGACCGAAGCCACATCCAACTCGCACAGCTATATCGTGACGCTGCTGGCCGGTCCGACCGCTTTCGCCCCGATTGCGGTGGGGATGCTGTTCTTCCGTCCGGTCAATGTCTGCATCACCGCCCTCACCCAGCTTGAGCGCCCCCGCATGACCCGCGCCGTCGCGCGCGGCGATCATGGCGCGGCGATCAAGTCGGAGCGCGTGTTCATGGCCGCGCTGGTGATGCTGTGGCTGGCGACTTGCGTGGTGGCGGCGCTCGCTCTCTATGCCTTTCCGGGCCTGATCCTGAAACCCACGCTGGACCACGGGCTGGTGATGATCGCGGTGGGCCTCTGCGCCCTCCTCTCCCTCGTCCAATGCGTGCAGACGCCGATGAGCGTCATGACCCAGGCCCGCAAAGCCTTCCGTCCCCTCGCCGCGCAGAGCATGCGCAGTTGCGGCGTCGGCCTTGTCGCCGTGACGCTGCTGGTGTGGGGCGCCGCGCCCGTCTTCTCCATTGGCGGCGTCGTGCTGTCGCAGCTCGTCATGATGCTCGGCATCTGGCAGCTCGACCGCAAATGGCGGCGCGACCAGCGGGGAGTCATCTGACCATGGCGACAAGCTGGCATCGCGGCGGCCTCACCGCTCCCCCCGCCGCCCAGAGCGGCGGCGGCGAGAGCATGCGCATGGTCTGGGTCACCCAGATCTTCTATTTCGTCTTCCTGATGATGGTCTTCATCGGCCAGCAACCCTTCGCCTCCCGCACGCAGGACGAGCTGGTGGCGATGGCGCAGGAAAATGACGGGTCGGACCTGTTCAAGCAGATGCTGTTCATTGGTTTCGCCCTGTTGCTGACCGGCGTGCAGATCATCCGCAAGCATCCGCTGCAATATAAATTCACTTTCTGGCCGCTGGCGATCATGCTGGTCTGGTTCTTCATCTCCTGCACCTGGGGCGTCGATCCTTTCGTGTCCTTCAAGCGGGCGATGCAGCAGTTGATCGTGATCTACATCACCTTCTGCGCGCTCTCGCTGATGGGGCCGCAAAGATTGTTCGACGCCTTGCGCGCGGCGCTGATCGTGTCGCTGATCATCTGTTGGGTGTCCTTGCCGTTGACGCCCGCCGCCGTGCATCCACCGACGGAAAGCGACAAGGCATTGATCGGCGCATGGCGCGGTTTCTTCTTCCACAAGAATATCGCGGGCGCCGTCATGGCATTGACCTTCATCGTCTGCGGCAATGCATGGATCGACCGGCGCAAATGGTATTACGCCCTGTTCGCGGTCATGGCCTTCGTCTTCGTGATAGGGACCAAGAGCAAGACTTCGCTCGCGCTGTGCGTCGGCATGCTGGCGATCAGCAACATCTATCGGGCGCTGAGCGACAACACGCAGAAACGGGCGATCCTGCTGCTGGGCCTTGGTTTCGGCATGGTCGGGTTCCTGGGGCTCTATATCGCCTATCAGCCGACCATCGAGCGGCTGTTCGCTGACCCGACCAGTTTCACCGGGCGCGTATCGATCTGGCGGGTGGTGTTCGACTATCTGGCCGATCACCCCTATCTGGGCGCGGGTTTCGGCGGCTTCTGGCAAGTGGGCGTCAACAGTCCGGCGCATGACTATCTGAACCAGCAATTCCAGATGCTGACCGCCCATTCGCATGACGGCTATCTGGAAATCTGGGTGACGACGGGGCCGCTGGGGCTGGTCATGCTGCTGGTCAGCTTCCTCGCCTTGCCCGCTTACTGGTTCCTGACGGGATCAACGAAAGAGAACCAGGCGCTGATGGTCCCCGCCTTCGCGATCTGGGTCTTCGTCATGTACCAGAATCTGCTGGAAACCAGCTTCTTCGACAAGGATCGCCAGGTCTGGGTGATCTTCCTCGCGGCGGTCGCGACCGCCCACGCAACCTTCAAGGCCAAGCCGCGCTCGCAATGGTCGCGGCGGCATCGTCTCCCGCAGGAGAGCGTCAATGGCTAATATCATCGTCTGTATTGCGACCTGCAACCGGCCGCAGGGACTGCGCCGCACGTTGGACTCTCTCGCTGCGCAACAAACACAGCACAATCTGGAAGTGCTGGTGGCCGACAATGACGCCGCCCGGCAGGAAGGGCTGGCCGTGGTCGAGCAGCTTGCTTCACAGGGCTATCGCTGGCCGATTGAGGCTCTGCTGGTGGCGGAGCGCGGCATTCCGCTGGTGCGCAACGCGCTCGTCGCCGCCGCGCTGGCACGGCCCGGCGCGACCCATGTCGCCATGCTGGACGATGACGAGGCCGCCTCCCCCGGCTGGATCGATGCTATGACGGATACGGCGCAGCGCTGGGACGCGGACGTGGTCGGCGGCGCGGTGCTGCGCGAAATGGACAGCGCCATCGCGCCCTGGGCGGCGCGCCATCCATTGCTTGCCCCAAAGCAACGCGGGCAGTCCGGCCCGGTCGCGCTGGTGGACAGCACCGCCAATGTGCTGATGGCCGCCACCGCCCTGCGCACCATGGGCGAGCGGCCGTTCGATGACCGCATGGCGCTGACCGGAGGATCGGACAAGCAGCTCTTCACCCGCATGCAGCGCAAGGGGTTCCGCTTCGCCTGGTCGGAGGAAGCGGTCGTCACCGAACTGATCCCGGCCAGCCGGATCACCGCCAAATGGCTGCTGATGCGCGGCTATCGCGTCGGCATGACCGACATGATGGTCGAGCGCTTCCACAAGGGCCGGTTGCGCACGCTGCTGGGCGAAGCGCCACGCATCGTCGCGGGTTTCCTGGTCGGCTCGCTGGGCGCCATCGCCACATTCGACCGGGGCAAGCGGGTCGAGCGCCTCGGCAAGCTTTACCGCGCGGCGGGCAAGATCGCCGGTCTCGCGGGCGTTCATTATGAAGAATATCGAAAGGTGCATGGCGCATGAGCAATGCTCCCCTCCAGAACAAGCAACCCTTTTTCTCCGTCGTCATCCCGCTCTATAACCGGGCGGAAATCGTTGGTGACACGATCCGGTCCGTGCTGGCGCAGGACTGGCAGGATTTCGAGATCGTCGTGATCGACGACGGATCGCACGACAATCCCAGCCGGGTGATCGACGCCATAGGCGATCCCCGTGTCCGCTACATCCGGCAGGATAATGCGGGCGGCGGCGCGGCGCGCAACCGGGGCATCATGGCGGCGGACGGGCGCTATATCGCCTTTCTCGATTCCGACGACCTGTTCCTGCCGGGCAAGCTTTCCATCATGGCGCAGGCGCTGGCCGGGGACGATGGGCACACCGTCCTCTATTCGCGCATGAAGGTCGACCGGGGCGTCGACCGTTATTGGATCAGGCCCGATCGCGGCATTCGCGAGGGGGAGGATGTGGGCGAATATCTGTTCTGCGCCAACCAGTTCATGCAGACCAGCACCATGGTCGTGCCGACGCGAATGGCGCAGGAAGTGCTGTTCGACCCGGCGCTCAAGAAAGGACAGGATCTCGACTTCTGCGTCCGGTTGCAGGGCGCGGGGGCGCGGTTCCGGATGATCGACCAGGCGCTGACCGTGTGGCTCGACGCGACCGAGGCGGGCCGTACCTCCTATGTGAAGGGCTATGAGACCTCGCTCGACTGGCTCGACCGCTGCGGCCATATGCTGACCAACCGGGCACGGCGGGGTTATCGGGCGACGGTACTCGCCTATCATATGGCCCCGATCAAGCCGGTGGTGGCGATCAAGGATCTGGCCATCGGCATGGTCGCGGGCGGCGTTCCGCCCCGCGTGATCGCCCGGCAGGTGCTGCGTTCCTATCTGCCCAAGCCGCTTTACCGGTCACTGGTCAACGGCTTCGTGCTGCGGTTCGGCAAGGCCGGGGCAGCCGCAAGTGGAGCCAGTTCGTGATGACCGCATGGCAACCTCCGTCCACTCTGAAAGCGGCAGCCGCCGCGCCGCTCTTTTCGGTCATAATCCCGACCTATCAGCGCCGTGATGCAGTGGTCGCCGCCGTGATGTCCGCGCTCGAACAGACCATCGCCATCATCGAGGTCATCGTCGTGATCGACGGATCGACCGATGGGACGGAAGTGGCGCTAGGCGCGATCAACGATCCGCGCCTCAAGGTCATCGTGCAGGAAAATCGCGGCGCGGCGGCGGCCCGGAACAAGGGCATCGACCATGCGCGCGGGCGCTATATCGCCTTTCTCGACTGCGACGACCGCTTCCTGCCGCATCATCTGGCCGACCTGTTGCCGCTGGTGCAGGAGAGCGAGGATGTCGTCGCCTATGGCCAGGTGCTGGCGGATCGCGGCGAAGGACGCAATTTCCTGAAGCCCCCCCGCGCCATCGCCAGCGGCGAGACGATGGACCGCTATCTGATGTGCGATCGCGGTTTCATCCAGACCAGCAGCATGGCGCTCAGCCGGATGCTGGCGGGGAAAGTCCGCTACCGCGAGGATGTGAAATTCGGGGACGATACTGATTTCGCGCTGCGCCTGTCGCTGGCCGGGGCGCGTTTCCTGATGACGGAACGGCCGGGCACCATCTGGGCAGACCGGCACGCCGACGACCGGCTGTCGGCCGTGCGCGGCAGCATCGGCAGCCTGGCCTGGCTCAAGGATCTGCGCCCGCATATCAGCCCCCGCGCCTTTTCCGCCTATATGGGCTGGCATGCCGCGAAAAGCATCTGGCCGACCAGCCGGCGGCAGGCGATGCGCTATTATTTGGGGGCAGTCTGCCGGGGGGCTTTCGGGCCAAGGCTGGCGGCGACGGTGCTGTTGCAGATCGTGATGCCCGACCCAGTCTATCGCCGCATTTCCGACCGGTGGATCGACTTTTCTCACATGCTTGCGGGCAGAGGACAGCGGCTATGAAGCGACGCGAATTTCTGGCCGGAGCGGCGGCGCTGACCGCCTGTTCGCCCATTCCGCAAAGTGCGGCGCAGGTCGGCGGGACGGCGGGCCTTGCCGCCCACGCCCGCAAGTCGGGCCGCTATTTCGGCGCCGCGATCAAATCGCGCCAATTGCGCGAAGACCCCGATTTCACGGCCGCCATCGCCCGCGAATGCGACATGGTGGTTCAGGAATATGAGCTGAAGCGCGGCACCACCGAGCCCAAGCCCGGAAAATATGATTTCAGCGGCGCCGACCAGATCATCGCCTTCGCGCAGGAGCATGGCATGCGGGCGCGGGGGCATGCGCTGGTCTGGTACGCCGCGCAGCCGCCTTGGCTGGAGCCGGCGTTGAAGCGCGCCGACAATGCGGGACGCGAGGAGTTGATGACCAGCTATATCGACACCGCCATGCGCCGCTATGCGGGCAAGATCCGCGAATGGGATGTCGTCAACGAAGCGATCGAGCCCAATGACGGCCGCGCCGACGGCATGCGCGCCAAAAGCATGTGGCTGGACGCACTCGGCGAGGATTATATCGATATCGCCTTCCACCGCGCCCGCGAGGTCGATCCCCGGCCCATGCGGTTCCTGACCGATTTCGGACTGGAACATGACTCGCCCCGTTGCGAACGGCGGCGCACCGCCATGCTGAAACTGCTCGACCGGCTGATGGCGCGGAACGTGCCGGTCGATGCGATCGGCATACAGGGGCATTTGAAGCCCTATAGGGAAGGCTTCAACCAGGCGGTTTTCGCGCGCTTTCTGGAACAGCTCAACGGATATGGCCTGGCGCTGTCGGTGACCGAATTCGACATTGCCGACCGGGGCGGACCGCCCAATCCGGACAAGCGGGACCGCGAAGTCGCCTCGGTCGCGAAAGCATTTCTGGACGTGGCACTGGACAATCCAGCAATGCGCTCGGTGCTCTGCTGGGGGCTGTCAGACCGCTATAGCTGGCTGTCCAATTTCAAGGATTATAAATGGCCCGACGGCCAGCTTTCGCGTGGCCTGCCGCTGGACGGGCAGATGCGCCGCAAGCCGCTATGGGACGCCATTGCCGCCGCCTTCGACGCAGCCCCCGCCATAAGGAGCGCCGGCGCATGAGAATTTCCTCGCTGACCGGCCTGCGCGGCGTGGCGGCGGTATCGGTGCTGCTGTACCATATCCCGCATAATCCGACGTTCGAGGCCTTTCGCCTGCCCCTCTTCTCCCGCGCCTATCTGGCGGTCGACCTGTTCTTCATCCTGAGCGGCTTCGTGATTTCCTTCGGCTATCACGACCGGGTGGTGAACCATCTCGGCCGCGCCAGCTATGTCGATTTCCTGATCAACCGCACGGCGCGGGTGTGGCCGCTGCACCTGATCGTCACGCTGGTGTTCATGGCCCGCATCCTGCTCAATATATCGGGCAATCAGGCGATCGATCTCAACGCCGCCAATGTGATCAGCAATATCTTCATGGTCCAGAGCTGGGGCTGGGGCACGGAGCCGATCGCGGGCAATAGCTGGTCGGTCAGCACGGAAGTCGCCGCCTATCTCATCTATCCGCTGATCGCGATCATTGCCTTTTCGCGATGGTCGTGGGTGCAAGGGTTGCTGTGCGTCGGCTTATTGGCGCTGGTGGCGATGTCCGGCCGGGGATCGAGCGGCCCCTTGGACGTCAATGACAGCGATACGGTGCTGACTCTGCTACGCTGCCTTGCCGGTTTCTCGCTGGGCGTGCTCAGCTATCGCTGTGCGCAAAAGGACTGGTGCAGGCGGCTGATCGACCGGACGGGCGGCTTTGCGATGATCTGCGGGCTGATCGCGCTCGCGCTGCTGTTGCCCGGAAAGGCCGATGTACTGGTGGTCTGCCTGATGCCCCCGCTGGTGCTGAGCTGCTATTATAATGGCGCGGCAGCGCGGGCGATCATGGCCAATCCGGTCAGCTTCCATCTGGGCCTTATCAGCTATTCCATCTATCTCTGGCATCCGCTGGTGCGCGACGTGTTCGCGCGCGGCATGGGGGTCGCGCACAAGCATGGGATCACCGGCTTCGACGGGCTGATCCTCGCCGTCATGCTGGTCGCGACCTGGCTGCTCTGCTGGGCGAGCTATGCGCTGGTCGAGGTGCGCGGGCATCAGCTCATCAAATGGTTCCAGCGCGGCGGCCGCACCCGCAAGCCCGCCGTGGAGGCTGCCGCCTGATGCCTGCGGTCTGGATCGCCATCCCCACCTTTCGCCGCCCCGAGCAGCTTCGGCATCTGCTAGAGACGTTGCCGGGGATTACCGACCGCCATGACGTGATGCTGCTGGTGGCCGACAATGATCCCGAACGGCAGGAGGGCGCCGCCGTCGTGCGCGCCCTGTTGGCGGAGGGTTATCGCCTGCCCGTGACGCTGCTGACGGTGGCGCAGCCGGGACTTTGCGCGGTACGCAATGCGATCGTCAGTGCCGCCCTCGATGATCCGGCGATGCGCTTCCTGGCCATGATCGACGATGATGAATGGCCCCAGCCGGGCTGGCTCGATGCCCTGTTGATCTGTCAGGCGCAGGTGGGCGCGGATGTCGTGGCCGGACCGGTGGATAGCTGTTTCGTCGGCCAGCCGCCACGCTGGACGCGGGAAACATTGGTCTTCCGCGCGGAGAAACGGCCATGGGGCGCCACCGGCATGCTGTGGGCCAGCAACAACCTGCTGGTCAGCCGCCGCGCATTCGCGATGATCGCAGCGCCCTTTTTCGATCCGCGCTTCAACCGCAGCGGCGGGGAGGATCTGGATTTTCTAGCTCGCCTGCATGACGCCGGAGCGCGGTTCGGCTGGTCCCCCGATGCGCGGGTCAGCGAATGGGTGCCGGTAGAGCGGGCGCGCCTTTCCTGGGTGCTCAAACGCATGTGGCGCATCGGCTGCACCGAAACCATGGCGCGGCGCAAGGCTCTGCCCGGCCGGATCGGTACGGCAAAGCTGCTGGCCCGGTCGATCGCGATATTGGGATTGCGGACGGCTGGACTGGCGGCTCTACTGCTGCCCGGCGCGCGTCGGGTCGACATCGCCGGGCAGTGGGTCAAGAGCTGGGGGCGCCTCTATGCCCTCGCGGGCGGCGCCCAAAGCTATTATGGCGCGCTGTAGATCTTGAAGCTCTTGACGGTCATGTCGCCCGATCCGTCGTCATAGGTGCCGTTGGTCTTCACCGCGACATCCATGATCGGATAGAAGCGGAAACCCTGGAAGGGATTGACCGACTGGTATGTTTCCACCCCGTCCACGAACCAGGTGATATAGTCGCGCTGGATGTCCACGGCGAAGCGATGGAAACCCTGACTATAGCCGCTGAGGCCATAGGCCTGCTGCGTCTGGATCGTGACGCCCCGCGCATCGTAGCGGGTGCTGTTGGCGCCGACATGGATGGTGTGCGCGACGTGGCGGTCAAAATCCCAAAAGCTCTGATAGCCAAAGCCCTCATAAATATCGATTTCCGGCGGCCAGCCACTGGTCGACACCAACCAGAAGGCCGGCCATGAGCCGCGCCGGTTAGGCATTTTGGCTTCCCATTCATATTGGCCATAGCCGATCTGCGTCGCCAGGAAATTGCGGCCATCCAGCGCCGACGATCCATAATACCAGGTCTGGCCGCCATAGCTGATCGGCGTCTTCAACTTCTGCGTGTGCAGGACCAGGCCGTCCGTTCCCCAATAGACCGGCCCTTCGATGCCGGGAAAAATGCTGGAATCAAGATACAGGCCGGTCTCGCCATTGGCGACCTGCGTTCGGCCATTGGCGAGCGAGGTCGCCCACCTATCCCAACCGCCATCGGGCGAACGCTTGTGCGTATCCTTGCGCAGTTCGAACTGGAGCGTGCCCGTCGCCGCGAAGGTTCGCGGCTCTCGGAAAGTGCCGGTCGCCTTCAGCGTCGCCTCCACCGCGCTGCTGGCGGTGATCGTAGCCGTCGATTGCCCCTGAAGGCCGCCCCAGGGTGCCTCCCGCAGCTTGAGCTGGAACTGCTGCCCTTCCGTGGCGGCGATGATCGGCACCGCGACGGTCTGGATCAGCGGATCGCCCGGACGGAAGATCACCACCGTATCGACGGTCTGATAATTATAGCCCGACAGTGCGCGATAAGTACCCGATCCGTTGACGGTGATGATCCGCGCGATCACCGTGTTGGGCGTCGGCCGATCCAGCGTCACCGGGACATAGGCGACACTGCTGCCCGGTCGGAAACTGGCATTGCCCAGCGAAAGCGTCGCCTTTTCCGGCAACCTAGTCCCATTGGCGAAGTCGAAATCCGAAAAATCCGACGTCGTGCTGATTGTGGCGGAACCACTTGTCGTCGACGTCGTTAATGTCGAACTCGTCGTCGTGGACGACGAGGAAGTGTTGGTGATTGTCGACATCCTATTCGATGTCGACCCTGAAGTCATGATCGTAGCGGCTCCCGCTGCGAAAATGCAAGATATGGCTATTCCGGCTCCAAAAATGGAGCCAGTCATTTTGACAGGCATGTTTGCGACCCCCGAAGTTATCCCCTGTAGGGTCTCCTATGAAGGTTAACAAAAACTTCCGGTCAATAACGACTCGTCGTATTGTCTCAGGATTTGCGACGAACTGTTGCATGCCGTAAGGGAAATGACGGAAAACCAAGGATTCTTTCAGAACCGATATAGTCGATTCGGAAATTCCGGCTGGAAGCTTTGCCCCCTCCTTTTTACGGGAGGGGGATTTTGGTCGTAGCTTTACTCTGCCGCCTGCACCAGTTCTTCGATCTCCGGCGTGACTCCGCGACCGACGCTGACATAGGTGAAACCGGCCGCCTCGGCATCAGCGGGGCGATAGATGTTGCGCAGGTCGACCAGCCCATCGCCGTCCATGATGCTTTTGAGCCGGTTCAAGTCGAGCGCCCGAAGCGCATCCCATTCGGTGACGATGACGACTGCCGCGGCCCCTTCGGCGGCTGCATAGGGATTGTCGCAGAAATCGACATTGCTCAGCATCGTGCGGGCCGCGTCCATCCCCTCCGGATCATAGGCGCGGACCTGCGCGCCGCCATCCTGCAAAGCCTGAATGATCGAGAGTGACGGCGCATCGCGCATGTCGTCGGTATTGGGCTTGAAGGTCAGGCCCAGCACCGCGACCGTCTTGCCGCGCACCGAACCATTGCATACCGCAACCACCTTGCGCGCCATGGCCCGCTTGCGGCTCTCGTTGATTGCCACGGTCGCTTCGATGAGACGGATGGGCGCACCCGAATCCTCGGCCGTCTTGACCAGCGCCAGCGTATCCTTGGGAAAACAGGAGCCGCCATAGCCCGGCCCCGCATGCAGGAATTTTGAACCGATCCGGTTATCCAGGCCGATGCCCCGCGCCACCTGCTGCACGTCCGCACCGACATTTTCACACAGATCGGCCATCTCGTTGATATAGGTGATCTTCATCGCCAGGAAGGCATTGGCCGCATATTTGATGAGTTCGCTGGTCCGGCGCCCGGTGAACTGGATCGGCGCCTGGTTGAGATAGAGCGGCCGATAGACCTCCTCCATCACCGGGCGGGCGCGTTCATCCTCTATGCCGACGACGATGCGGTCGGGACGCTTGAAATCCTGGATCGCCGCGCCTTCGCGCAGGAATTCCGGATTGGAGGCGACAGCGAACTGCGCGTCCGGATTGGTTTCGCGGATGATCCGGTCGACCTCGTCGCCTGTGCCGACCGGGACGGTCGACTTGGTGACGATGACGGTAAAGCCCTTGAGATTGGCCGCGATCTCCCGCGAGGCGTCATAGACATAGCTGAGGTCGGCGTGGCCGTCACCCCGCCGGGCGGGCGTGCCGACGGCGATGAAGACGACATCGGCCTGATTAACCGATCCGGCGAGATCAGTGGTGAAGGTCAGCCGCCCCGCCTTCACATTGCGGGCGATCAGATCGGCAAGGCCGGGCTCATAGATCGGCACGCCGCCGCTCTGCAACAGCTCGATCTTGCGCGCATCCTTGTCCACGCAGATGACATCATGGCCGAAATCCGCGAAACACGCGCCGGAGACCAGGCCGACATAGCCCGATCCGGTCATAACGATCCGCATCTCTATTCTCCTTCTTCAAACGGCTTCCGTCCGACGGCCAACCGATCATGAAATGACGTGCGAATCCGTTCCGGGAAACCCCGGGTGCACGGACCCTCACCCTTCATCATGGGCTGGACCTCAGGCGACCCAGCCTGATGCCCAATTGACCGGAACCAGCCGGCTATTGACGCAGCGCAACATACTGCGGGGTGCAGCATGGATGCAACGCAGCCTGCCGCTCTATGGACACATATGGGCGCGGATCAGGGGCTTAGCGAAAGGAAAAGGGGCGGAAGCATCGCTGCTCCCGCCCCTTTTGCCCTCGCCCCGAAAGAGCCGATCAGAATTTGACGCGCACGCCCGCCGTGAAGGCGCGGCCGACAATGTCGTATACCGCGATGTTGGTCGGCGGGTTTACGCCGGGCACAGTGCCCGGGATCAGCGGCGGATCCTTGTCGAACAGGTTGTTGACCGTCGTGAAGAACTCGAAATTGCCGCCATCGCCATGCGGAATGGTGTAGCGCAGCGTCAGGTCGGTGTACCAGACCGGCTTCACCTTCGGATCGACAAACTGGATCGGCGTCGTACCGCCCGGAATGTCGAGCCGCATCTTGCCGATATATTGTTCACCAATCGTGATGCCGAACGGCCCGTTGGTATAGTCGACCGTCAGATTGCCGCGCCAGCGCGGGAAGCCCTGCGGGTTGCTGGTGACGACGCTGACGCCCGCATAATGGGCGATCGGCGCGGTCGCATATTGCTGGGCATCGAACTTGTCGAGATAGTTGAGGTAGAGACGGACGCCCAGCCCGCCATTGCCCACGGCGGTCCGATAGGTGAAGTCGAAGTCGACGCCCGCCGTCTTCAGGAAGGCGATGTTCTGCGGCACCAGATGAACGAGCGACGGGAAAGTCGTTGGCGACGCACGGTCGATCTGGGTGCACTCCACAACGCCCGACCCGCCAGCATTCAGGCAGTTGGTCAGCAATTGCTGCGCCGACAGGGAGTCGATCAGCTTGTCGACCTTGATATGATAATAGTCGATCGAGGCCGAGAAACCGCGCAGGAATTCAGGCGCGAACACTGCGCCAAAGGTGTAGGTGTTCGCGACTTCAGGCTTCAGATCGGGGTTGCCGACTGTGAGCGTGTTGGCGTTGACGTTCTGGCCGCTGCCATATGTCCCGGCCGCGTTCCTGACGTCGTTCACGATGCCGATGCCGCTCTGCGGACCTGCATAGAGTTCGTAGAGATTGGGTGCGCGGATGTCATGCGAATAGGTGCCGCGCAGCAACAGGCTGTCGACCGGCTTCCAGGTCGCGCCCGCCTTCCAAGTCTTCACCGTGCCCGATGTCGAATAGTCGGTCACGCGGATCGCGCCGTTGACGCTCAGTTCCTGGAAGAAGGGCGTATCCTTAAGGATCGGCACCGCGATTTCGGCATAAGCTTCCTTAACGTTCAGCTTGCCATGGCTGCCGCCCACATTGGTCAGCCAGTAGGCCAGCGTGTTGATCGGGCCGGTCGGATAGGGAAGCAGGGCGGATTCCACCCGTGGAATCCCGCGCAGCCCGGCGAAATAGGCTTCCTTCTGCGCGTCGGTCAGCAGCAGCGCCGGATCGGCATTGCTGGTCAGATTCAGCGTCTGGCGACGATATTCGACGCCGACGGCGATATCGACCGGGCCGGCGGGCAATTCGAACAGGCTGCCGCTGATATTGGCCGCAAATGCATCCTGCTTGAAGCGCGCGCGATAGCTCGACGTGCCGGTGGCATAGGCATAGCCCGCCGGAGTCGATTTGGACGGATCGCCATGCATCACGTCGAGCGGCTGGCAACCCGCAAATTGCGAGGCATAGGCCGGATTGAGCAGCACGCGGCAGGTAATCTGGCCATTAGCTGGGTTACGAACGGCATCCAACGCCGCATACAGCTTCTGATTGTTGTACAGCCCGACATTGTCCATCGAGTGCTTGGAGTCGCCATGGTTATAGGTGACCTGCCAGTTGAAGTCCGCGAACTTGCCGGTCAGGCCCGCCGTCGCGGTCCAGTAATCGGTCTTTTCATAGGCGATCGGCTTGGGCTGGCCGGCATCCTGCTGCCCCACGACATAATAGTCATTCGCGCCGGTGAGAGCCGAATCCAAAGCCGTCGAGAGATAAGGATTGCCCTTGTAGATGCGCGCCGATTCCGTCGCCGGGATCAGCGAATTGCCCTGGGTGAAATAATGATATTTGCTGCGGGCATAGACGCCCTGGACGAAGGCCGTGATATTGTCGGTCAGTTCATAGCTGACCCGGCCGAAGCCGTTATAATTGGTGAGCGGCGCGATCGCATTGGTGTCGTTCGGGATCTTGTAGCCGTCACCGCCCTGCTGGAAGCCGGTGGTGCCGACCGCCGTGCCCAGATTGAAGGCGCGGGTGGAACCGTCATTGTTGATGACCCGGCCCACAAACGGATTACCCGTCACGCTTGAGCCCACGATACGCCCATTGGCCGCCAGTGCGGAAATGCGGATGTCGGAGGCGATGGCATAGGGATTGGCGGCGGTGCCCGGCGCGGCAGTGCAAGTACGCTGCTGGCCGTTTGCCGAAGGACCGCAACTCGTCGTCACGCTGCCGACGAAATTATAGCCCTGGGTCGCAAAGCTGCGATCCTGCCGCAACATGCCTTCGCTATTGGAATATTCCGCACTCAGCAGCACATGGCCCCGGCCCCCGGCGAAATCCGAACCGAAGGCTGCGCCCAGACGCTGATTGCCGTTATTGCCGCGCTCGTCGATGCCGGCCTGGGCCAGACCCTTGAAGCCGGTGAACTTCTTGTCGAGGATGAAGTTGACCACGC
Organism: Sphingobium sp. TB-6; assembly: GCF_012927365.1. Taxonomy (NCBI): domain Bacteria; kingdom Pseudomonadati; phylum Pseudomonadota; class Alphaproteobacteria; order Sphingomonadales; family Sphingobiaceae; genus Sphingobium; species Sphingobium sp. TB-6. The sequence goes on from NZ_JABBGL010000006.1 coordinate 97,112, forward strand.
CTGCGACCGCATCGGAGCCCCATTGCGCCGAAGCGCCGCCCGTCACCACGTCGACGCGCTGCATCAGAAGCTGCGGCAGGACGTTGGTATCGATCGTGCCGACATATTCGGTGGGCGACACGCGCATGCCGTCGAACAGCACCAGCGTGCGCAGCGGCCCCTTCGGGTTGTTGCTGGGCGTGCCAAGACCGCGCAGGTTGAGCACATTGCCGTGGATCGGCAGGTTGGAGAAGTTGTTGGCCGATTTGGACGGGCTGAGCGAGTTGTTGAACTGCGGCAGCTTGTTGAGCGCGTCGGCCACGCCTGACGGCGTCGTCTTGGCCAGTTCCTCGGTCGATGCGACCGTCACGGGAGTCGGCGCGGTATAGCCGTCGCGCACGATGCGCGAACCCGTAACGACGATGTCGGCATTGCTCGCAGGCCCGGCCGCCTGAGGCGTCGCTCCTTCCTGAGCGGGTGCCGCTGTGGTCGCTTCCTGCGCCAAGGCGGGCACGGCCATTGCGATGATGCTGGCGCTGACCGCCAGCGACGAGATGAACAGACTGTTCTTCGCCATCTTTCCTTTTCCTCTCCCTGCACGACCATGACCAGGCAAAGTCACCCGGCTTGATCATTATTATCCCCGTGTGCACTTTTATAGTTATCCCACTCGGCCACATTGTCAATAAATTTTGCACCAATGGGAAAATTTTATTGGAAAGACCTATCCTCCTCCTTTCTCCTTGAATCCCTCAGGAAAATTCCCGCGCACAGCCGCGGCACTGGGGCGTGCCGAAAAGATGCATCGCGAACATATATTGACCCACTGTGCAAAAATGTGCGTTATAATGCCTGAAGTGACGACGCCCGGACGGGCGATCGCCGGACCAGATATGGCCGGAAGATATGGAGAGTGCCCTTGCCGCATGATCGTCAGCCAGCGCGCACCATTTCCCATGGGATTGCGCAGTCATGACACAGATTTCCGCGACGATGACGCCATCGTCTGGGTCAGGCAGCGCGCATGGAGATGTTGAAACCAACATCACCCCCCCTCTCCCTGAACAGGCCGCCTATCCGTCGCCTCCAATGGGCTGGTTGACTGTATCGATCCTGTTCTTGCTGTACATATTATCACTGACTGACCGAAACATCATGGCCCTAATGGTCGGGCCGATAAAAAAAGATCTGGGCCTTTCGGATCTGCAGATCAGCCTTTTACAGGGACCGGCCTTCGCCATTCTCTTCTGCCTGTGCGCCATTCCCCTGGGCATGGCGCTGGACCGCTTCAGCCGGCGAGTCGTGCTGTATCTGTCAGTAACTGCGTGGAGCATCGCGGCGGCGAGTTGTGGCCTCGCCGGAAGCTTCGCGGCGCTCGCCATGGCGCGCGCGGGGGTCGGCGCGGGCGAGTCGGGCTTCGGCACCGGCAGCTATTCGGTGGTCGGGGACAGCTTCCCGCCGCATAAGGTGTCGCTCGCCATGTCCGTCTTCATCATGGGCGGCGTGATGGGCGCGGGCATCGTGTTCCTGTTCGGCGGCCCGATCGTCGCCGCCGCGATGAAGGCCGGACCTGCCGTCTGGCCGGTCTTCGGCCTGTTGCAGCCCTGGCAGCAGGTGTTCATCATGACCGGCGCGCCTGGCATGCTGCTGGCTTTCCTCGTCTTCGTCTTTCGCGAGCCGCCCCGGCGCAAGGCGATCAGCGCGGGTGCGGGCTATGGCGAGGCATGGGCTTTCATGCGCCAATATAAGGCACTTTACCTGGCCACCTTCGTCGGTTTCGGCCTCGCCTATGCGGCGACCATCGGTTTCCAGCTCTGGACGCCGGTCTATCTGGCGCGCGTCCATGGCTGGGAGCCGGGACGGATCGGCCCGGTGATCGGCCTGGCCCAGATCGGAGCGGCGGCGCTGATCCCGGTCCATGGCTGGACGGTGGACCGGCTCTATCGGCGCGGGAAGCGCGACGCGCATCTCTTCTGGTGCCTGCTGACCGTGCTGGCCGCCGCCCCGTTCGGCATCGCCGCCTTTCTGGTCAGCAGCCCCTGGGCGACGGTCGTCTGCTACTGGTGCTTCATGGCGCTGATCCTTTCGACCTCCAGCATGGGACCCGCGACGGTGCAGGTGGTGACGCCGCAATATCTGCGCGGGCGCGTGTCGGCGCTCTATGTGCTGGCATCGGGCCTGATCGCCATGGCGGGCGGGCCTGCTTTCATCGGCCTCGTCACCGATAAGCTGCTGGGCGACGAAATGAAGGTCGGCCTGTCGCTCGTCATCAGCGTTTTCTGCGTGCTGCTGCCCGCCGCGCTTCTTTTCGCTTTCGGGCGCGCCTCGATGCGGCGCGCCCATGAAGCCCTTGCCTGAGGATGATCCCATGATCGAGACCCGCCGCCCCGCCTTCATCGACGGCAAACCCAAAAAGCTGTTGATCGACGGCAAGCCTGTCGACGCCCTGTCGGGCGAGACGTTCCAGAGCTTCAGCCCGTCTACCGGCGAACTGGTGGCCGACCTGGCGCTGGCGAGCGCGGAGGATGTGGATCGCGCCGTCCGCGCTGCCCGTGCCGCCTTCGAAGGGCCATGGAGCCGCTTCAAGCCCGCTGAGCGGCAGGCCGTGCTGCTGAAGCTCGCTGACTTGGTGGATGCGGAGTTCAATGACCTTGCCCTGCTCGATTGCATCGAAATGGGCCGTCCGATCACCGCTGCGCGGGGTCTGCGCGGGATGTTGCAACGCTCGCTGCGTCATTTTGCCGGGGCGGCGACGGCGATCCATGGGGAGACTTTGTCCAACAGCTTCCCGGTCGACCTCCTCTCTTACACCCTCCGCGAGCCGGTCGGCGTGGTGGGCGCGATCATCCCCTGGAACGGCCCGCTGTTCAGCGCGGCGTGGAAGGTGGGGCCGGTGCTGGCGACCGGCTGTACCATCGTCCTGAAGCCCGCCGAGGATGCGTCGCTCAGCCCGCTACGCTTCGGTGAGCTTTGCCTGGAGGCGGGCGTGCCGCCGGGGGTCGTCAATGTCGTAACCGGCGCGGGCGGGACCGGAGGCGCGCTTTCGGCCCATCCCGATGTCGACAAGATCGCCTTCACCGGCTCCTGCGAAACCGGCCAGCGGATCATTGCCGCCTCCGCCGGAACGGTGAAGAAAGTGACGATGGAACTGGGCGGCAAGTCGCCCAATATCATCTTTGCCGACGCCGATCTCGACATGGCGACGCCCGCGGCGGCGATGGGCGTGTTCAATAATTCGGGGCAGGTTTGCGCGGCGGGCACGCGGCTGTTCGTCGAGCGGCCGGTCTATGAGGAGATGGTTCAGCGCATCGCCGCCTTCGCGAAGAATTTGAAGGTCGGTCCCAGCCTGGACCCCGGCACGCAGATCGGCCCGCTGGTGTCGGCCAAGCAATATGCCCGCGTCTCCTCCTATCTTGAACTCGGCCCGCAGGAAGGTGCGCGGCTGGTGACAGGCGGCGAGCGGGTGACGGGCGGCGCCTTCGATCAGGGCCATTGGGTCGCGCCCACGGTCTTTGCTGATGTGAAGGACGACATGCGGATCGCCCGGGAAGAGATTTTCGGCCCCGTCTCCTGCATCATGCCGTTCGACGATTTCGATGAGGTCATCACCCGCGCCAATGCGACGCGCTTCGGCCTGGCGGGCGGGGTGTGGACGAAGGATATCGGCAAAGCCATGACGGCAGTGAAGCGCATCCGGGCCGGGTCGATCTGGGTCAATCACTATTTCGCGATGGACTCGTCCGTTCCCTTTGGCGGCTACAAGATGAGCGGCTTCGGACGCGAGGGCGGCTTCGAGCATATCGACGCCTATTTGCAGACCAAGGCGGTGTGGATCAGGACTTAGGTATTTTCGTCGTCCCCGCGGAGGCGGGGACGACGCAATCATTTTTCCCCCGCATAACGCTTGATCAACTCGTAGAGATAATCCCGCCCCTCATAGACACTCTTCACCCGGATGCGCTCATTGACCCCATGGGCGCCATTGCCGTCGGGATCGAGGAATATACCCGGCACGCCATAGGTCGGAATACCCGCCGCGCTGAGATAGCGGCCATCCGTTCCTGCCGTCAGCAGATTGGGCACGACCGGGATGCCCGGAAACAGCTTGCGCGCCACCTCCTCCACAGGGCCAACGATGGCAGGATCGATCGGAGGCGGGATAGCCACTGCCTCCCCCTTTCCACCCTCACGACGAAGCGCAATGGCCGGATTGCCGATGACCTGACTTAGCTGCGCCTCGACATCCTCAACCTTCTCGCCGGGAAAGAGACGACACTGGATCGTCGCCCTCGCTCGTTGCGGCAAAGCGTTGATGGCATGTCCCGCCTCCACCATCGTTGCAACGCAGGTCGTGCGCAGCATGGCATTATAGGTGACGTCACTCGTCACCTTCGCCGCCACGGCATCACCGGTCGCGCCCTTACCCAATGCCGCCATCGCCCATCCCATGTCGCCGCCGACGATCGGCGCCATCCGGGTAAAATAACCCCGATTGGTGGCATTGAGCCGGATCGGGAAGGAAAACCGGCGGATCGCGGCCAACGCATCGGTCAGATCGTAGATCGCGTTGTCGGGACGCGGCCGGCTGCTGTGGCCGCCGGGATTGCGTGCTTCGATGGTGAAGCTCTGTGAATGTTTCTCGCCCACCGCCAGATAGAGCGCGACCGGCTTGCCGTTCGCATCGGTGATGCCATAACCTCCCTCGTTGAGCGCAAAGCTCGCCTCCACCGCCTGGCGCCGATGCTTGAGCAGCCAGTCGACGCCGTTCACCCCCTCTCCGCTTTCCTCGCCGCAGGTCAGGGCGACCTTGATGCTGCGCTTGGGCCGAAAGCCCTCTTTCTTCATGCGGATCAGGCTGTCCACCCAGATGGCGGAGAGCGCCTTGTCGTCGATCACCCCGCGCCCTATGAAATAGCCATTTTCCTCGACCAGTTTGAAGGGGTCACGCGACCAATCCTCCCGCCGCGCGGCGACGACATCGATATGATCGACCAGAAGCATCGCCCTGGCCCTGGGGTCGCTGCCCTCGATTCGGGCGATCAGGCCGCCCTCCTTCGGCCGACCTTCGGGGACGAAGACCTCCGCCTGACCGGCGTCGAAGCCCGCACCCCTCAGCCGTGCCAGCAGCCGCCCGGCGGCCAAGGTGCAGTTCCCGGTCGAAGCGCTGGTGTCCGTTTCCACCAGTTCCCGGTAAATATCGCGAAACACCGCCTGATCGGCCCGCAACGGCGCTGCGCCCGCGCCCTGCCCCATCATCAGGAACAGCGCTGCCGCAAGCGCCCCATGAGCACCCCTCATTTCTGGATTTCGAGCGCCCGCTCAGGGCAGGATTTTGCCCCCTTCCAGGCGAGCTTTTCATCCGCCTCCGCCACCTCGATGTCGCCGGGCTTGATATAGCCCTCATCATCCAGTTCGAAGATATGGGGCGCCATGGCCCAGCAACGCGCATGACCCTGGCACTTGTCGTTGTGCACAATGATTTTCATGGGACGTCCCTCCTCAAGACCAGTCCAGAACCAGATTTTCGATGCCGAACACATGCCCCCCGAACGTGACCGGCGCTGTGCCTTCTTTGATGCGGAAAATGGGGATACGCTTCAGCCATTCCTCCAACCCGACCACGATCTCCCGCCGGGCGAGGTGCGATCCCAGGCAGCGATGAGGGCCATAGGCAAAGGCGGTGTGGCGATTATCCTCCCGCGCCAGATCGATCTTTTCCGGATGCGGGAATTCCAGCGGATCGCGATTGGCGATCATCGTGGCGCAGGACACATAATCGCCCTTGCGGATCGGCGCGCCTTCGAAATCCACATCCTTCGTCGCCACGCGGATCATCTGCACGGTCGGATAGGCGCGCAGCAATTCTTCCGCCGCCAGCACGATGCGCGAGGGATCTCTGCGCAGCAGTTCCTGATCGTCCTGATGCCGCGCCAGATAATTGAGGTCGAACCCGATGGCCGCCGCAACCGTGTCCAGCCCCGCCACGAACAGCAGCACGCCGGTCCCGCGAATTTCCTGATCGGTCAGCGACCGGTCGTCGATCTTCGATTGAACCAGGAAGGACATGAAGTCATCGACTGGCCGCTTGCGCCGTTCGGCCGAGAGTTCGTCGATAAAGGCGATGATGGTGCGCGCCGCGGCGGGCCGCTGGACATTGTCGCCATGCAGCAGCTCATTCGCCCAGGTCACGAACTCGTCCAGCCGGTCATCCGACAGCCCCAGAAAGCGCAGGAAGATATTCACCGCAAAGGGAAAGGCGAACTCCTCCATCACATGGCAACTGGTGCCCGCCGCCGCGATCCTGTCGATCAGGCTGATCGCCCTTTCCCGCACCGCGCTTTCCAACGCCATCACCCGCTTGGGCGACAGCAGCGGATTGAGCAGCGAGCGGAACTTGCCATGTTCTGGCGGGTCCAGTTCCAGCGGGATCATCGGCCAGCTTTCACCCAGAGCAGAGGCGAAAATGCTGCGATGGCTGGAAAAGGTTTCCGGGTCTTGAAGCACCCTCCGCTGGTCCTGCGCGCGGGTGATGACCCAGGTGCCGCGCCCGTCGCGGGTGTTGACCGGGGAATAAAAGATGCGCGGTCCCTGATGCACGACGGCGGCCGCCGCCTGCGGATCGCCATTGGGCGTCGGCTGCATGCCGGGCGAGGAAAACAGGCTGAAATCCCTCACCATGTCCGGCGGAACATGGGCCGGAATCGGTTGGGTCGCAAAGGTTTCCATATGCGCGCTCTCCATTATGCGAACCGCGCTCCCGCGAATCGCCCGCGGTGGCAGCAGCCTTTATCAATTTTGCATTTGAGTATAGTTTATGATGCAGATCAGGCATGTCAACCAGCGCAGCCGTGATGAAGAGGATTGATGTCAATTTTATCCTATGGTGCAATTTATACCTAGCCAGCGGTGCAGAATTGGCATAAGGATTCGGTCATGGAAGCGAGATGCTCCCATCGAAGGGCTGCATGGCCCTTGCGCAGAACAGGGACGGGATGCATGGCCGAGCTGGAGGGAATGGAAGCGCAATTGTTCCGGGAGGAAGCGCGCGCATGGCTGAAGGCGAATTTTCCGCCTTCGCTGACCAATGCCCCATCCATCCATTTCGTCAGCGACCGGCATGCAGCGGAATCCAATGCCGACTGGTGCCTTTGGCGCGAACGCATGGCGGAAAAGCGCTGGGGCGTGCCGACTTGGGAACCGCGCTATGGCGGCGCCGGCCTCACAGAAGCGCATGGCAAGATCATCGGTCAGGAACTGGCAGCGATCGGCGGTTTCAACCCGATCCGCAGCTATGGCACGATGATGCTGGGCCCGACACTGTTGGAATATGGCAGCGAAGAACAGAAGCTGGAGCATCTGCCCTTCATCGCCACCAATGAACGCCGCTGGTGCCAGGGCTTTTCGGAACCGGGCGCCGGGTCCGACCTTGCCTCGCTCCAGACCAAATGCATCGACATGGGTGATCATTGGCTGGTCAGCGGGCAGAAGATTTGGACATCGGGCGCCGATCAGGCCGACTGGTGCTTCGCCCTCGTCCGCACCGACACCAGCCGGAAACAGGGCGGCATCAGCTTCCTGCTGATCGACATGAAATCCGAAGGGGTGGAGGCGCGGCCGATCGTCCTCATCAGCGGATCGACCCATTTCTGCGAGGTCTTCTTCAACGATGTGAAGGTGCCCAAGGGCAATCTGGTTGGAGAGGTCAATCAGGGCTGGGCCATCGCCAAGCGCCTGCTCCAGTTCGAACGCAACAGCCTGTCGGACGTGAAGGCGGAGATCACGCCGCTGGCTGCTCTGGCCCATGAATATTGCGGCACCGACGCGCTGGGCCGGATCGACAATCCCGATCTGCGCACGCGCATGGTGCGCAATGCGATGCGACACGAAGCCTATCTGGCGACGGTATCGCGCCTGACCAGGGAAGCCCGGAGCGGCGAGCCGAGCAATGGCGTGTCCGCGCTCAAAAATCTCTGGTCGGGGATCATCCAGGACCGGGCCGAACTGCTGATCGAACTAATGGGCGCCAATGGCCTTGGCTGGGCGGGCAAGCATTATGCTGACGCCGAACAGGAAGCGACGCGGGCCTGGCTGCACAGCAAAGCCTTCTCGATCTACGGCGGCAGCTACGAAGTCCAGAACAACATCACGGCGAAGCGCACGCTGGAACTGCCGGCCTGACAAAGAGACGAATAAGGATGGGATCGGGAGGATGCTGAACGAAGAACAGCAGATGCTGAAGGACATGGCGTCGGAATGGGTGCGCGATCGCCTGCCCGTAACGGCGCTGCGGTCGCTCTATGGCCATGACGGCGGCGGACGGCCCGATGCGGAGGGCTATGATCCGGAAGCCTGGGCCGAAATGGCGCAAATGGGCTGGGCGGGCATCTTGGTGCCGGAAGCGCATGGCGGATCCGATTTCGGCTATCGCAGCATGGGATTGGTGCTGGAGGAACTGGGCCGGACGCTGGGCGCTTCGCCGCTGCTGAGTTCGGCGCTGGTGGCGGCATCCGCGCTGCGGCTGGGCGGCACGGAAGCACAGCAGGCGCGCTGGCTGGCGAGCATTGCCGACGGATCGGCCATCGGCACGCTGGCGGCGGAGGAAGGCGCGCAACATGGACGCGAGAAGATCGCGCTGACGGCGACGGCTTCGGGTGACGGATGGGTGCTGAACGGCGTCAAACGACCTGTGCAGGACGGCATGATCGCGACCTTCGCCATCATCGCTGCCCGTACCGGCGGCGCAGCGAGCGACCGGGATGGGATCACGCTGTTCCTCGTCGAAAGCAACGTATCGGGCCTGTCACGGGACACGCTGGACCAGATCGACGCGCGCCGCCCGGCCCTCTTCACCTTCGATAATGTCGCCGTGGGCGTCGACGCCGTGCTGGGCGAAGTCGGCAAGGGCGCCGATCTTCTCGACGCGCTGTTCGACCGGGCGGCCATAGGCCTTGCGGCGGAAATGCTGGGCAATGCTTCCCAGGCCTTCGACACAACGCTCCATTATCTCAAGACCCGCGTACAGTTCGGCGCGATCATCGGCTCCTTCCAGGCCTTGCAGCATCGCGCGGCGGAGATGTTCGGAGAATTGCAACTCGCCCGCTCAGCGGTTGAAGCAGCGCTCGACGCCATAGACGCGAATGACCCTGCCCTCCCCGCCCTCGCCTCGCTGGCCAAGGCGACCATGGGGGAGACACTGCACGGCATTTCGTCGCAGATGGTGCAGCTCCACGGCGGCATCGGCATGACCCATGAGCATGATGCGGGCCTTTATCTGAAGCGAGCGCGGGTAGCGGCGCAATGCTATGGCTCGACAGCCTGGCATCGCGAGCGCTGGGCGCGGCTTAATGGCTATTGAGGTGGGGGCTATTGAGGCTAGCAGCATGTTATCGCGTGAAATCCAACTGAAGCGCCGCCCGATCGGCACTCCGCAAGCGGAAGACTTCGCCACGGTCACCGTCGACACGCCGACGCCCGGTCCCGGAGAGGTACAGGTCCGCAACCTCTGGATGGCGGTCGATCCCGCCATGCGCGGACGGATGAGCGACGCCAAAAGCTATGTACCGCCCTTCGCCCTCGATGCGCCGATGGAAGGGCCAGCGATCGGAGAAGTCATCATCTCCAACGATCCGGCTTACTCGCCAGGCGACCTTGTCTTTTCGCGGCGGGGCTGGAGGGAGGTCTTCAACGCCCCCGCCAGCGCGCTCCAAAAGCGGGACAAAAATGCCCTGCCTGCCCAGGCCTGGCTCTGCTTTGCAGGGATGCCCGGCCTCACCGCCTATGCCGGGCTGATGCGGATCGCGCAGTTGAAGCCGGATGACGTGGTGTTCGTCTCGGCAGCATCCGGCGCGGTGGGATCGATCGCCTGCCAGATTGCGCGCAATATCGGCTGCAAGGTGATCGGAACGGCAGGCGGGCCGGAAAAGACCGCTTTCCTGAGCGACGTGTTGAAGGTCGACGCCGCCATCGACTATAAGGCCGAACCCAATTTGACCAAGGCGCTCGCCCGCGAGGTCAAAGCGATCGGCGCCACCGGCATCGACGTCTATTTCGAAAATGTCGGCGGTGATCATTTGCAGGCGGCGCTTGCACTGGCGAACAATTTCGCGCGCTTCGCGGTGTGCGGGATGATCTCGCAATATAATATCACCGACGCGCCGGTCGTGCCGCGCAACCTCACCATGATCATGACCAAGCGCATCCGCATGGAGGGCTTCATCGCACTCGACCATATGGACCTTGAGGGCGAGATGGTGGAGCGGATGACGGCCTGGAACGCCGCCGGGCAGATGGCCTCGGCGGAGACGGTCTATGAAGGGATCGACAAGGCGCTGGACGCTTTTTGGGGCCTGTTCACCGGCGCGAATATCGGCCGGACCATGGTGAAATTATATGTATGAATTGCTGAAAGGCCTGCGGGTCGTCGAGGGCGCCGCCTTCATCGCCGGGCCGTCCTGCGGCCTGCATCTGGCGCAGATGGGCGCGGAAGTGATCCGCTTCGACTCGATCGGTGGCGGACCGGATTACCGGCGCTGGCCGGTCGCACCCAGCGGCGACAGCCTTTATTGGGAGGGGCTGAACAAGGGCAAGAAATCCATTGCCATCGATCTCGGCCGCCCCGAAGGACGCGAACTGGCGGTAGCGCTGGCGACCGCGCCGGGGGAGAATGCCGGGCTGTTCCTCACCAACTATCCGGTGAAGGGGTTCCTCAGCCACGAAACGCTGGCGGCGAAACGCGCTGACATCATCACCGTGCGGGTGATGGGCTGGGCGGATGGATCGCCAGCGGTCGACTATACGATCAACGCCGCCGTCGGCGTGCCGCAGATGACGGGGCCAGCCGATGATGATCGCCCGGTCAACCATGTGCTGCCGGCCTGGGATCTGCTGGGCGGAGCCTATGCCGCCTTCGCCATGACATCGGCCCTCCTCCGCCGCAGGATCAACGGTCAGGGCGCGGAAATCCGGGTGCCGCTGTCCGATCTCGCCGCGTCCAGCCTGTCGCATCTGGGTTCGGTGGCCGAAGTACTGTCCTCAGGCGACCGGCCCCGCATGGGCAACGACCTGTTCGGCGCCTTCGGGCGCGACTTCGTGACGGCGGACGGCAAGCGGCTGATCGTCGTCGCCATCACGCCCCGCCAGTGGTCCGGCCTGCTCAAGACGCTGGACCTCAGCGATGCGGTTGGCGCGATCGAGGCGGAATTGGGCGTCAGTTTCGCCAAGGATGAAGGCGCCCGCTTCACCCACCGGGCGCGCCTCTTCCCGCTGTTCGAGGCAGCATTCGCAACCCGCACGGCCAAAACGCTGAAACCCGCCTTCGACGCGGGCGGCGTGACCTGGGGCGAATATCAGACGCTGCGTCAGGCGGTAACGACCGACCCGCGTCTGTTCACCGCCAATCCGCTGTTCGAGACGCTCACCCATCCGAGCGGCCTCACCTATCCCACATCCGGTCCGGCGGGAACGCTGGCCAATGAAGCGCGGGGCGCCGTCGCGATCGCGCCAAAGCTTGGCCAGCATACGGACGAAGTGCTCGCCACCGTGCTCGGCCTCGACAGCGGCGCGATCGGACGGCTGCATGATGAAGGACTGGTGGCATGACCATCACCGAAACCGACATCGCCCATTGGCGGACCTGGATCGGCAAGACCGAAAGCCGCACCGAAACGCTCGATGCCCAAGCCCTCATCCGCTTCGCCGCCGCCATCGGCGAGCCGCTCAATGTCGGGGAGGTTCAGCCCTCCCTCGCCCATTGGGCCTTCTTCCTGCCCGTCGCCGCCGCCGACCAGATCGGCCCGGACGGCCACCCCAGGCGCGGCGGCTTCCTGCCTCCGGTCAGCCTGCCCCGGCGCATGTTCGCAGCATCCGAAATGGCGTTCAGCGAACCCCTGCTGCTCGACCGGGAAGCCACGCGCATCTCCACCGTGCAGGATGTTGCGCACAAATGCGGCCGCAGCGGCGAGCTGATCCTGCTGACCGTCGACCATCGCATCATGCAAGGGGACAGCGAACGCGTGCGCGAGACGCAGACCATCGTCTATCGCGATGCAGGCGCGCCCACTCCAGCGATCACGCCCGCCGCCTTCCCAGCCGAGGCGCAGGATGTGGCGTGGACGCCTTCCACGGTCGACCTGTTCCGCTTTTCCGCCGTGACCTTCAACAGCCACCGCATCCATTACGACCTGCCCTACGCGACCAGCGAAGAAGGCTATCCGGGTCTCGTGATCCATGGCCCCTTCACCGCCACGAAACTGTTCGGCCACGCCCGCTGTGGCGGACGCGAACCCAGCCGTTTCTCCTTCCGCGCCGTCGCGCCGGTTTTCCAGGGCCAAAGCGTGCTGCTGCGCGAGGATGAAGGCGGCCGCTTCCGCGCCATCCGCTGCGACGGGATGGACGCCATGGTGGCGGACGTCACTTACTGAAAGTTTCAGAGAGGAGATTTCGAGATGGACGCTGAGACGTTCGAACTGTTCCGCACCACCGTCCAGCGCTTTGTCGCGGAAAAGCTGATCCCTGCGGAGGATGCGGTCGAGGAAGCGGATGCCGTCCCCGAAAGCATCATCCAGCAGATGCGCGACATGGGCCTGTTCGGCCTTTCCGTGCCGGAGGAATTTGGCGGCCTTGGCTGCACGATGGCGGAGGAAGCGGCGATCATTCGTGAGATCACCTGCGCTTCGGTCGTGTTCCGCTCGGTCATCGGCACCACGGTCGGCATCGGTAGCCAGGGCATCGTCATGGACGGGACCGAAGAGCAGAAAAGCGAATGGCTGCCCAAATTCGCCACCGGGGAAGCCATAGCCAGCTTCGGCCTGACCGAGCCGGAGGCAGGTTCCGACGCGGGATCGCTCCGCACCGTGGCGATCCGGGACGGCGACAATTACCGCATCACCGGCACCAAGCGCTTCATCACCAACGCCCCGCGCGCCAGCGTCTTCACGCTGATGGCGCGCACCGAACCGGACGTGAAGGGCGCGGCGGGCATTTCGGCCTTCATCCTGCCCGCCAACACCCCCGGCATCAGCTTCGGCAAGCCCGACAAGAAAATGGGGCAGAAGGGATCGATCACCACCGACGTCATCCTGGACGATGTGATCGTCCCGGCGAAGGCTATCATCGGCGGCGTGCCCGGACGCGGCTTCAAGACGGCGATGAAGGTGCTGGATCGCGGGCGCATCCATATCGCGGCGGTGTCGCTCGGCATGTGTCAGCGCTTGATCGACATGGCGCTGCAATATGCGATGGAACGCAAGCAATTCGGCCAGCGCATTGCCGACTTCCAGCTTGTGCAGGGCATGCTGGCCGACATGAAGGTCGACATGCTGACCACCGAAGCGCTGATGCAGTCCGTCGCGGCGAAATTCGACGCGGGCGAACCCGTCAGCCTCGAATGCGCGGCGCTCAAATATTATGCATCCGAAGCCGTGGGCCGGATCGCGGATCGCGCCGTGCAAATCTATGGCGGCGCCGGTTACATGGCCGAATATAAGGTCGAGCGCTTCTATCGCGATGTCCGGCTGCTCCGCATCTATGAAGGCACCAGCCAGATCCAGCAGACCATCATCGCCAAGCAGATGATCCGCCAGGCCGAAGCCTCCCGCTGATCTCCATTTGAAGGACATTCCCATGCGCAGAGCCGCCATCGTCGCCCCCATCCGCACCGCCGTCGGCAAATATGGCGGGTCGCTCAAAAGCTTTTCGGCGGGCGATCTGGGCGCCGTCATCATCAAGGCGCTGGTCGAGCGCACGAAGATCGATCCGGAGCGGATCGACGACGTGGTGTTCAGCCAGGGCTATGGCAATGGCGAGGCGCCCTGCATCGGCCGCTGGGCGGCGCTGGCGGCGGGCCTGCCGGAGTCCATCCCCGGCGTGCAGCTTGACCGCCGTTGCGGCTCCGGGCTTCAGGCGGTGATCGATGCGGCCATGCGCATCCAGACGGGTGCGGCCGATATCGTCATAGCGGGCGGCGTCGAGAGCATGTCGAATGTCGAATATTATTCGATGGACCATCGCTGGGGTGCCCGTTCGGGTTCAACCCAGTTCCACGACCGTCTGACTCGCGGCCGGGTCATGTCCCAGCCGATTGCCCGCTACGGCATCATCAGCGGCATGATCGAGACGGCGAACAATCTCGCCAGGGATTACGACATCTCTCGCGAAGCCTGCGACGAATATGCCGCGATGAGCCACCAGCGCGCCGCCGCCGCCTGGAAGGCGGGCAAGTTCGACGACGAACTGGTTCCCGTCGCCGTGCCCCAACGCAAGGGCGAACCTGTGATGTTCGCCAGGGACGAAGGCATCCGCGCCGACGCGACCCCGGAATCGCTTGCGCTACTCAAGCCCATCGAAAAGGACGGCGTCGTCACTGCGGGCAACGCGAGCCAACAGAATGACGCCGCGGCGGCCTGCCTGGTGGTGGCGGAGGACAAGCTCAGCGAACTCGGCCTCGAACCGATGGGCTATCTGCATAGCTGGGCGGCGGCAGGCTGCGATCCCTCGCGCATGGGGATCGGGCCGGTCCCGGCGGTCGAGCGGCTGTTTGCCCGGACGGGACTTGGCTGGGGCGACATCGATCTGGTCGAACTCAACGAAGCCTTCGCGCCGCAGGTGCTGGCTTGCCTCAAGGGTTGGAACTGGGACGATCGGGACCGACTGAACGTCAACGGCTCGGGCATTTCGCTCGGCCATCCGATCGGAGCGACGGGCGGCCGCATCCTCGCCAATCTGCTGCGGGAATTGCAGCGGCGCGACGGGCGCTATGGTCTGGAGACGATGTGCATCGGCGGCGGCCAGGGTCTCGCTGCGGTGTTCGAGCGGGCCTGACCTAAATCCTCCCCATCGCCAGATGGGGAGGATTTTAACTACTCCGCCCCCTTCCGATCCGGCGACAGTGCAATGATCGCCACCCCAATCAACGCCAGCGTCCCGCCGCCGATCATCACGGCCGTAATCGGCGTCCCGAAATAAAGCGACGCAAACACCGTCGACATCACCGGCGCCGCCAGCATCAACGGCATGATCGTCGAGATCGGATAGCGCTGAAGCAACCATGCCAGCGTCCCCTGCCCAATGATCGTAGACCCCAGGCAGGTGAAGGCAAACCAAGCCACCGGCACCCATCCCACATGCGCCAATCCGGCGATAGCGGGACGCTCGAACATCAATGCGAAGGGCGCCAGCGTCGCAACGCCCATCAGCCCGTTCCAGGCCTGACCGTTCATCACGCTCACCCCGACCAGCTTGCGCTGCACCAGCGTGGCGCCGCCCCAGATCATCGCCGCGCTCGCCATCACCAATATGGCGGGCACTTCGGTCAGGATATGCGGGTCGAACACCAAAGCCGCCACGCCCGCAAAGGCCAGGATGACCCCGGCAATCTTCCGCCCATTGAGCTTCTCCCCCAGCAACAGCGCCCCCAGCAGCAGCGAGAAAGGCACGCTGAGCTGCCCCGCGATCGCCAGCGCGCCGACATTGGTCGCCATGAACAGCGCCAGATTGAGCAGCAACAGGAACAACCCGCCGTTCAAAAAACCATAAAGCGCCAGCCAGCCGGTCCTCCCCGGCAGCAGCCGGATCGCGGGCGCGCACAGCAGAAACACCGTGCCCATGCGCAACGCCACCGACAGCAGCGGCGCCGTCGCGTCCACCACCACCTTCATGGCGATCACGTTGAGCGCGAACATGACATTCACTAAAAGGGCCAGAATCATTCCCGCCGGCCCAAAACGCCGGACCACCTCCGCTGCACCACCCTCCATCGCGCGTCCTTCTTCAATCGCCATTCAGACTCAGGCTGCTATTGGTTTATTTATGCACACTGGTATAGAATCTAGTCGGTAATGAAGGGAAGAGGATAACTGATGATTTCGAAACTCGTCGCGTTCGCCACTGCCATGCTGATTGCGAGCCCCGCACTCGCCCAGGCGGGCGACGCCACCAAGGGCAAGGCGGTCTTCGCCCGTTGCATGGCCTGCCATTCGGTCGATCCGGGCGTGAACCGGCTCGGGCCATCGCTGGCCGGAGTGATAGGCCGCCCATCGGGCACGGTGGCTGGTTTCGCTTATTCCCCCGCCATGAAGAACGCCAAGATTCACTGGGACGCCAAGTCGCTCGACGCGTTCCTGACCAAGCCAGCCACGAAGGTTCCGGGCACGAAGATGATCTTCGCTGGCCTGCCCAATCCGGCGGATCGCGCCAATCTGATCGCCTACCTAGCCAGCGCGAGCAAGAAATAGCATGAAAACTATCCCATAGTGCAAAAATCATTGCACTAGCCGCCCTGTCCCGCTATCTGTTGAGTCAACCGATGCAGCAGAACTTCAGGGACAGGAGCGGATGCGATTTTCCGACGACATGACGATGGCAGGAGCGCAGGCATGAACGCCCGCGCTCTTGAAGGGGTGAAGGTGCTGGACCTTTCGCGGGTTCTCGCTGGTCCCTGGTCGACGCAGATCCTGGCCGATTTCGGCGCGGACGTGATCAAGATCGAGTTGCCCGGCCATGGCGACGACACCCGCGCCTGGGGCCCGCCCTATCTGACCGGCGCGGATGGCGAGCCGGAGATAGGCACCAGCGCCTATTATCTCTCCTGCAACCGCAACAAGCGATCGCTGGCGATCGACCTCGCTACGCCGCAAGGCGCGGACCTCATCCGCAAGCTGGCCGCCGAAGCCGACATATTGGTCGAGAATTTCAAGGTCGGCGGCCTCAAGAAATATGGCCTCGATTATGAGAGCCTGCGTGGCGTAAACCCCCGCCTCGTCTATTGCTCGATCACCGGCTTCGGTCAGAACGGCCCCTATGCCGACCGTGGCGGCTATGATTTCGTGGCGCAGGGCATGGGCGGCTTCATGAGCATCACGGGCGAGGAAAATGGCGGTCCGCTCCGTGCGGGCGTTGCCATGGCGGACCTTTCCACGGGCATGTTCGCCACCGTCTCGATCATGATGGCGCTGCGCCATGCCGACCGTACCGGAGAGGGGCAGCAGATCGACGTATCGCTGCTCGACACCCAGATCGCGATGCTCGCCAATCAGGGGATGAACTTTCTGGTCGGCGGCGTCGTGCCGGGGCGCCTGGGCAATCGCCATCCGACCGTCGTTCCCTACAAGACCTTCGACGTCGCGGACGGCATGATGATCATCGCCATCGGCAATGACCGCCAGTTCCGCGCCTTCTGCACGGAGATGGGCCATCCGGAACTCGGCACCGATCCGCGCTTCGCCACCAGCGCCCAGCGGCTCATCAACCGCGACGCGATCGAGGCGAAGGTGCAGGAGATCGTCCGCCCCTTCCCCCGCGACGAACTGATGGATCGCTTCGTCGCGAAGGGCGTGCCTGCCGGCCCCGTCAACACCATCAAGGACGTGTTCGAAGACCCCTTTGTCGAGGCGCGGCAGACCGTTCACCGCTTCCGCCGCGAGGAGGATGGCGTGGAAATCCCCACCGTCGCCTATCCGGGCAAGCTGTCCGCGACACCCGCCGATTACCGCCATTGCCCGCCACGCGTTGGCGAACATAGCCGTGAGATATTGGGCCAGTGGCTCGGCCTCGACGATGCCGCGCTGGATGCGCTGGCCGCCGAGGGTGCGATCACCCAGCGCCCCGCCTAGGAGAGGACAGACGCATGAAGCTCGACAATAGCATAGCCGCCATCGTGACAGGCGGCGCATCCGGCCTGGGCGAAGCGACCGCCCGCGCACTCGCCGCCAAGGGCGTGAAGGTCGCCCTGTTCGACTTCAACGAGGAGACGGGCAACAGGGTCGCGGCCGAAATCGGCGGCACTTTCTGCAAGGTCGACGTAACCGACGAAGCCTCGGTCGACGCGGGGTTCGAAACGGCCCGCGCCGCTCATGGGCAGGAACGGATCATCGTCAACTGCGCGGGCACCGGCAATGTCGTCAAGACCGCCAGCCGAGACCGCGAAACCGGCGCGATCAAGGCTTTCCCGACCGACCAGTTCGAACGGATCATCCAGATCAACCTGATCGGCACCTTCCGCTGCTGCGCCAAGTCGGCGGCGGGCATGCTGACGCTCGATCCGCTGGAGGACAATGCGCGCGGCGTCATCATCAACACCTCCAGCGCGGCGGCCATAGACGGCCAGATCGGCCAGGCGGCCTATAGCGCGTCGAAGGGCGGCATCGTCAGCCTGACCCTCCCCATGGCCCGCGACCTGATGGGCGAAGGCATTCGCGTCAACGCAATCCTGCCCGGCATTTTCGACACGCCGCTGATGGCGCGGGCGAGCGACAAGGTGCGCGATGCGCTATCCGCCACGGTCCCCTTCCCCAAGCGCTTCGGCAAGCCGGAGGAGTTCGCGACCATGGCGCTGGCGATGATCGAGAATGACTATTGGAACGGCGAATATGTGCGGCTGGATGGCGGCCTGCGCATGCCGCCGCGCTGAGGAGAAGCGACATGTCCGAAGAAGCGCAACCCGAATATGTGACCTACAAGGTCGAGGAGGGCGTCGCATGGGTGATGCTCAACCGCCCGCAATATAGCAATGCGCAGAATTACCGGCTGCTGGGGCAGCTCGACGACGCCTTCAAGCGCGCCGTCGAGGATGACGAGGTCAAGGTCATCGTGCTCGGCGGCGAGGGCAAGCATTTCTCCGCCGGCCATGACATCGGCACGCCGGAGAAAGACAGCCACATGCCGCGCTTCCGTACGACCATGTGGTGGGACCATCTCAACAAGGGCGGCGCAGAGCGGCAATATGTGCTGGAGCAGGACGGCTATCTCGGCCTCTGTCGCCGCTGGCAGGATATCCCCAAGCCGATGATCGCCATGGTCCAGGGCGCCTGCATCGCGGGCGGGCTGATGCTGGCCTGGGTGTGCGACCTGATCGTCGCGTCGGAGGATGCCTTCTTCCAGGACCCGGTGCAGCGCATGGCCCAGCCGGGGGTCGAATATTTCGCCCACGCCTTCGAACTGCCGCCGCGTGTCGCCCGCGAACTGCTGTTGCTCGGGCGGAGGATGCCCGCCCAGCGCGCCTATCAGTTCGGCATGGTGAACGAGATTTTCCCTCGCGAAACATTGCGCGAGGAAGTGGCGAAGATCGCCGCCGAGATCGCCCAGCATGACCGCTTCGGGCTGGCGCTCACCAAGCAAGCGTTCAATTTCGTGGAAGATCTGCGCGGCAAGCGGCAGGCGATGGACGGCGTGTTCCACATGCACCACCTCGCCCATGCGCATAACCAGCTCATGACCGGCAATCTGGTCGGCAATATCGATGCCAAGGCGATGGCGGCGGCCAACAAGAAACAGGCTGGCGAGGGATGAGCGCGACAGTGCAATTGGAAAAGAGCGTGCTGGTGCTGCCCGGACTCCCCGCCCTGCTCTCCGGCGCGGCCGACGCGGCCCAGGCCTTCGTCGCCGCCGCCCAGCCGCAGGTGAAGGCGCGCATCACCAATGAGTCTGGCAAGGTCGACCGCGTGCTGGCGGATGTCGAGCAGCATGCCGTGCATGGCTTCGGCTGGTTCGCCTCCTATGCCGAAATGATGCGGGAGGTCGCCAACTGGGCCGCCAATCTGACCGCGGACGGTGCATTTGGAGAAATCGAGGCGCTGCTCGCCCAATTGCTCTTTGCCGAATATGGCGCGCAGATGCTGGGGGGCATCCCCATGAACCAGGGCGAGGTGATCCGCGCCATGGACCTGACGGACGATCTTTCCGCTCTCGATGCGCCTGCCTTCCGCACCCTGGTCCGCCAAGGTGGCGGGCAAGCGGTCAAGACCGCCATCGCCCGCCACCTCGTCGCCCAGCGCGGCCATGCGACGCTGGAAAATTGCGGTCTGGACGACATGTTCGACATGGTGCGCGAGCAATTCTTCGCCCTCTCGAACGAGAAGGTGGCACCCTTCGCGCATGAATGGCACCTCAAGGACGAGCTGATCCCCCTGCCTCTCGTCGAAGAACTGGGCGAGATGGGCGTGTTCGGCATGACCATCCCCGAAGAATATGGCGGCCTAGGCATGGGCAAGACCGCCATGTGTGTCGTGTCAGAGGAATTGTCGCGCGGCTGGATCGGCGTGGGATCGCTCGCCACCCGGTCCGAGATTGCAGCGGAACTGATCCTGACCGGCGGCACGGACGAGCAGAAGGCTTATTGGCTCCCCCAGATCGCCAATGCCTCGATCCTGCCGACCGCCGTCTTTACCGAACCGGATACCGGCTCCGACCTCGGCTCGCTCCGCACCCGCGCGACTCTGGCTGACGGCGAATATCGGATCAACGGCAACAAGACGTGGATCACCCACGCCGCCCGCGCCGATGTGATGACCCTGCTGGTCCGCACCAATGCCGAGACGAAAAATTACAGCGGCCTCTCCATGCTGATCGCGCCCAAGCAGCGCGGCACGGTGGCCGATCCCTTCCCCACCCCCGGCATGAGCGGCGGCGAGATCGAAGTGATCGGCTATCGCGGCATGAAGGAATATGAGATCGGCTTCGACGATTTCCGCGTCCCCGCCGCCAATCTGCTCGGCGGGGTCGAGGGCCAGGGCTTCAAGCAGCTCATGGCGACCTTCGAATCTGCCCGCATCCAGACTGCCGCCCGCGCCATCGGCGTGGCGCAGGCCTCGCTCGACATCGGCCTGTCCTACGCGCTCGACCGCAAGCAGTTCGGGCGGCCGATCTTCGACTTCCCCCGCGTCGCCAACAAGCTCGCCATGATGGCGGCGGAGATCATGGGTGCGCGCCAGCTCACCTATTTCGCCGCCCGGCGCAAGGATGAAGGCAAGCGCTGCGACCTGGAGGCCGGCATGGCGAAACTAATCGGTGCGCGGGTGGCATGGGCAGCCGCGGACAATGCGCTACAAATCCACGGCGGCAACGGCTTCGCCACCGAATATCAGGTGAGCCGCCTGCTGGCCGATGCGCGGATACTCAATATCTTCGAGGGCGCGGGCGAAATCCAGGCGCAGGTGATCGCCCGGCGGCTGTTGGACGGAGGAAATTGAAGGAAGGCCGCGAACGACCATAAGGCAGATGTTCATACCCACGGCGGCCCGGCCTTGAGCCGGGGTCTCGCTTCTTCATCTACTGTGCGCGGAAAAGAAAGCGGGATGCCGGGTCAAGCCCGGCATGACGAAGGAGTCTTGGCTGCAACCGACCATTTCACGCCGAAGTTCACAGTGTACGCGCGCGCGTGCTTGCGCGCGCGTATGCGTGGAGACGCGATGTGCCGGACGTTTCAAAGAGGGATGCGGGATAGACCCGTTGGCGCGAAATAGGACAGGCACAATCCTTCCCTGTCGGCGGAATAGGATGTTTTTTTGGATTCTGTAGCCATTGGGCAACGCATGATCCTTAGCCAGTCCTCCACGGTCAGGATCGGATGATGGGAAGGAGGGTCTGAAAACGACCACTTCTTGCCGTTCATTCGACCTCGCGCCGGTCGCCATAGCGGACATCGTAAATCATGCTAGATAGCGATCATGAAACGTTTGGTAGATGCCCTATTCAGCGTCACCCACATCACGATATCTTCATCGCGATCTGGGTGGGAATGGCCTTCATGGCAGCCGAGGCATTTGGCTGGCTTCGCCCCGACTATAGGAGGCTGCTATTCGTGATGATCCTTGCTTACTGGGCTGGGGTAGCACTTGAACTCGGTTTTCTTGGTCGCCGCAGAGCAAAGCGCTAACGACCAATTGCAAACGTTCACCCTGCCATTAAGAGTGACCTAATGCGGGTCTTTCAGTCGATATGGTTCATGTTGTTCATCGCCGCCCTCCTCACGTTTCCTGTGGCGTGGGCACTCTCGACAAACGCTGTTCCCCGACAGGCTGGCTTGCCCATTGCCTTGGGAGGCACGCTGTTGATGTTTGACTGGGCATTCGGGATCAGGATGCTACCAAGACTGCTTTCCCCTACCCAAATCGGCAACGAACGGCAGGTTGCTGAGCGCATTATGTATTCGTTTCCGTTTGCCCTGCCACGATATTCCTCGGTCCTATTCCTCATCGTTGGGGGATGGATGGGTATCTGGGTTTTCGGTGAAGGGGACTGGCTCGGTTTTGTCTTCATAATCGCGATCATTTTTTACGCGATCGCAATGTTTAAACAGTCATTGAAAGCTATAGAACTTGCTGTGCAGCAGGTGTTGCGCGAGGTCCGCTAACCGCAATTAGCCGCTTCAAACCGGCTGTTCCGCAAACCACCCGCATGAGCCACTCAGGCGCTCAAATCCCCCCGGCGACCACCGGCCAGCCACCGCGCTCCAGCGCCGCGCTCAAATCCGCTACGCACCGATCCAGCACCGCCGCGTCAACGGAGCGGATCACGAAATTCGCCCCGGTTTTCCCCTCCCGGAAAAAGGGATAGCTGCCGATCTGACACCCCTCATGCGCCCGTTCGGTCTCACCAAGCAGGTCCGCGATCTCGCTCTCCGCCACCCAGCAGCCGATGGTTGCCGACAGCACCGGCAGGCCGCCTTCCAGCTTGCCGGTCAGGCTGTCCAGCATCCCCGCCGTAATGTGCGGCACACCCGCCATGATGAAGATATTGCCATGCCGAAGTCCGGGAGCGCCGGACATGCGATTTTCTATCAGGCTCGATCCGGCGGGCGCCCGCGCCATGCGCAGCCGCGCTTCGGTCAGACCGCCGCGCGTCTCATAATAGCCCGACAGCATCGCCCGCGCCTCAGCATGGATTTCGACCTCCACGCCCAGCGCCGCGGCGATGGCGTCGACGGTGATGTCATCATGCGTTGGTCCGATGCCGCCGGTCGTGAACAGATAATCGTTGCGCGCCCGGAGCGTGTTAACCGCTTCCACGATCGCATCGGGTTCGTCCGCGACCACCCGGACTTCGCGCAGGCGGATGCCCTGCACATTCAGCCAGGTCGCGATCTGCGACACATTCTTGTCCTGTGTCCGGCCCGAGAGAATCTCGTCACCGATTACGATCAGCGCTGCGGTCCATATGCGGGTGGGGTCGGCCATGCGCTGGCCATAGCCTCTGCCGCGCGCGCTGCCTAGCCGCCCCCCTCGCATTATGCCGCATCCCTGCTTATAATCACGCCCATGACCGAATATATGACGATGACGGCGGATGCGCCGATTTCCCGCTCGACCGCGATCAAGCTTTATGACGCGGCCGGTTTCGAAGGCATGCGCAAGGCCGGGCGGCTGGCGGCGGAAATACTGGACGCGCTGGTGCCGCATGTCGTGCCGGGCGTCACCACCGGCGAACTGGACGACATCGTCCGCCGCATGACGCTGGATGGCGGCGGCGTGCCGGCGACTCTGGGCTATCGCGGCTATACGCATAGCTGCTGCATCTCGCTCAACAATGTCATCTGTCACGGCATTCCGGGCGAGCAGAAGCTGAAAGAAGGCGATATCCTCAATATCGACGTGACGCCGCTGGTCGATGGCTGGCACGGCGACACCAGCCGCATGTATATTTGCGGCGAAGCGCCGATCAAGGCGCGGCGGCTGGTCGAGGTCACCTATGAATGCCTGATGCTGGGCATCGAGCAGGCGAAGCCGGGCAATCATCTGGGCGACATCGGCCATGCCATCCAGCGGCATGCCGAAAAGCACCGCTATGGCGTCGTCCGCGATTTCTGCGGCCATGGACTGGGCCGCGTGTTCCACGACAGTCCGGAGGTCGTCCATGTCGGACGCCCCGGCACCGGCCCGGAACTGAAACCCGGCATGTTCTTCACCATCGAGCCGATGATCAACATCGGCAAGCCCGGCGTGAAGATGCTGGAGGACGGCTGGACGGCGGTGACGCGCGACCGCACCCTGTCCGCGCAGTTCGAGCACAGCATCGGCATCACCGAAACCGGCTGTGAGATCTTCACCAAGAGCCCGGCGGGTCTCGACGCGCCGCCTTATAAGCTCTGATCATCGATCACTGCCCAAAAAATGGGCAGAACGTCATGATATTGCCCGAAATCCGGGCAATATGGACAAAAGTTGCTGCATCGCAGAAAGCAGTTTCCAGCGATTCGCTATTTGGCACGGTAATTGATTGGGAAGAGAGGCGGCGCTTGCCTTCGGGGGGCATGATGATCGTCACTCGAGTGGAACGAAAGGCGGGGTCATACCCGCCATTTGGCGCGCGTTTGAGTTGGGATATCTAAAGATGAAGAAGATCGAAGCGATCATCAAACCGTTCAAGCTCGATGAAGTGAAGGAAGCCCTTCACGAAGTCGGCGTTTCGGGCATCACCGTCACGGAAGCCAAGGGTTTCGGCCGCCAGAAGGGCCATACCGAACTCTATCGCGGCGCCGAATATGTCGTCGACTTCCTGCCCAAGGTGAAGCTGGAGGTCGTCGTCGACGATTCGCTCGCTGAACGGGTGGTGGAGGCGATCTCGGCCGCCGCGCAGACCGGCCGCATCGGGGACGGCAAGATCTTCATTTCCAACATCGAAGGCGCGGTCCGCATCCGCACCGGCGAGCGCGACAGCGACGCCATCTGATTTTTACGGGTTCTCGCCGGCTTGCAGGGGATGATTTCCAGGGGCTTTTGGCGGACGCATATCAACGCACCCCTTTGGGGGGGTATTTTTGAAAGAAGGGCAAGTTCACATGGCTAACACGCCTAAAGACATCCTGAAGATGATCGAAGAAAAGGAGATCGAGTGGGTCGATGTCCGTTTCACCGATCCCAAGGGCAAGTGGCAGCACCTGACCATGGTGTCTTCGGTGCTGGGCGAAGATGAACTGACCCAGGGTCTGATGTTCGACGGTTCGTCGATCGAAGGCTGGAAGGCGATCAACGAATCGGACATGATCCTGAAGCCCGACCTGGACGCCGTCTATGTCGATCCGTTCAGCGCCACCCCGATGCTAATCATCTTCTGCGACATCGTCGAGCCCGACACCGGCGAACTGTACAGCCGCGACCCGCGTTCGACCGCGAAGCGCGCCGAAGCCTTCGTCAAGTCGGCCGGTTTCGGTGACACCGTCTATGTCGGCCCGGAAGCCGAATTCTTCATGTTCGACGACGTGCGCTTCGAGAATGACTATTCGCAGAGCTACTTCAAGATCGACGACATCGAACTGCCGACCAACACCGGCAAGGAATATGAAGGCGGTAACCTGGGCCACCGTCCGCGCGCCAAGGGCGGCTATTTCCCCGTCGCGCCGGTCGATCCCTGCACCGACATCCGCGCCGAAATGGTTTCGACCATGCTCGAAATGGGCCTGCCCTGCGACAAGCACCACCATGAAGTGGCCGCTGCCCAGCACGAACTCGGCCTGACCTTCGGCACGCTGGTCCAGACCGCCGATCGCATGCAGATCTATAAATATGTCGTGCAGATGGTCGCCCAGGCCTATGGCAAGACCGCGACCTTCATGCCGAAGCCGATCGCGCAGGACAATGGTTCGGGCATGCACACCCACATGTCGATCTGGGACGCGGGCAAGCCGCTGTTCGCGGGCGAAGGCTATGCCGGCCTGTCCGACATGTGCCTCTACTTCATCGGCGGCGTCATCAAGCACGCCAAGGCTCTGAACGCCTTCACCAACCCGACCACCAACAGCTACAAGCGTCTGGTGCCGGGCTTCGAAGCCCCGGTTCTGCTGGCCTATTCGGCTCGCAACCGTTCGGCCTCCTGCCGTATTCCCTACGGCGCCGGTGCCAAGGCGAAGCGCGTCGAGTTCCGCTTCCCCGATGCGATGGCCAACCCGTACCTGTGCTACGCCGCGCTGCTGATGGCTGGCCTCGACGGCATCGAGAACAAGATCCATCCGGGCGCCGCGATGGACAAGAATCTCTATGACCTGCCGCCGGAAGAACTGAGCCAGG
The DNA here is from genome assembly GCF_012927365.1 of Sphingobium sp. TB-6. Taxonomy (NCBI): domain Bacteria; kingdom Pseudomonadati; phylum Pseudomonadota; class Alphaproteobacteria; order Sphingomonadales; family Sphingobiaceae; genus Sphingobium; species Sphingobium sp. TB-6. Next base: position 122,863 of record NZ_JABBGL010000006.1, read on the forward strand.
TGCCTACCGTTTGCGCCTCGCTGCGTGAAGCGCTGAACAGCCTGGAAGCCGATTACGAGTTCCTGCTGAAGGGCGACGTGTTCACCAAGGACCAGATCGATGCCTATATCGAACTGAAGTGGCCCGAAGTATACCGCTGGGAAATGGCTCCCTCGCCGGTCGAATTCGACATGTACTACAGCGCCTGATTTTTTTCGGGACTGTTTCGGGAAAAAGGCCCGGTCGCGCAGGCGGCCGGGCCTTTTTCTTTGCCTTCTCGATCGCATCGCGTGAAGAAAATCACCCATCGGTACAAGAGTTTACCGCAGATTTACTGATGCCTGCGAGGAACCGCCTATGCCGCCCGGTTCCCACCGCATCCGATCCATCCATTATCTGCGCATGATCGCGGCGGTGATGGTCGTCACCTATCATGTCTTCTCCTACCATCTGATGTCGGCAGACGATCCCGCAATGACCCGATGGCTGAGAGAAGGCGTGGGGCTGTTTTTCGGGATTTCCGGCTATGTGATGGTCATATCCACATCGGCATCACCACCCGATCCGGCATCCTTTTTCTGGCGGCGAGTCAGACGGATCGCACCGCTTTACTGGATCGCGACCGCCTGCGTCGTGATCGGCACAGGCGAGGAAAATGGGTGGAAAATCCTGTCCTCCATGCTCTTCCTGCCATCCATGGGCATTGCCGACGGTCCTGTCCTGCCGGTCGGCTGGACGCTCAATTTCGAAATGGCCTTCTACGCCCTGTTCGCGCTCTTCCTGCCTGTGCCCCGCAGAATCGCCATTCCCGCACTGGCATCGATCCTCATCCTGGCGTCGTGCATCAGCCAGTTCCCGGATCCTCCGCCCTTGGCCGCCTATTATGGCCAGCCCATCCTTCTCGATTTCGTCGTCGGCATGCTGATCGCCCATTTCGATTTCCGGCTGCCCGGATGGCTAACGCCGCTCGGCTTCCTTCTTCTTGCCCTGGCGCCGCAGTGGACAGATATCCGCCCGCTTACCGTCACCGCACCCGTCGCCCTGATTCTGGCCTCGGCCCGCTCACTCGACCACAAGTTGAAGGATTGGCCATTACCCACGCTCCTTGGCGAAGCCTCCTACGCCATCTATCTGTCGCATCTATTCATCCTGCTCCCGGCCTTGTTGTTCTTCGGTCAGGATCATGCAGGCGGCGCCGTCATCGCGATCCTCGCCTCCATCGTCGCGGGCGTCATCGCACATAAATATATCGAAATTCCCTTGACGGAGCTGCTCAGGCAAATGGAACGGCGAGGGTTTGGCCTGGCACAGCAAGCCGATGGACAAGCCACCTGAGGGCCAAGCGCTTCAACCCACGGTTGCATGATGCGCCACCATGCTCAAAAATCGGAAGATGTCGCTCATCGAGTCGCTGGGCCTGACCCATCCTATCATCCAGGCGCCGATGGCCGGCGTCTCGACACCCGCCATGGCCGCCGCCGTCTCCAATGCCGGCGCGCTCGGCTCGATCGCGGTTGGCGCGACCGACGCGGCAGGCGCCCGCGCCATGATAGAGGCCGTCCGCACGCAGACCCGCCGTCCATTCAATGTCAACCTCTTCACCCATGCGCCCGCGCGCAGCGATCCAGCCAAGGAAGCGGTATGGCTCGCCGCCCTGGCGCCGATCTTCCACAGCTATGATGCCCAGCCGCCAACCAGCCTCCACGAAATCTACCGCAGCTTCGTGGAGGACGACGCGATGCTCGCCGCCCTCGTGGATCTCGCCCCGCCCGTCGTCAGCTTCCACTTCGGCCTGCCCGATCCGACGCGCATCGCGGCACTCAAGCAAGCCGGATGCCTCCTGCTCGCCACCGCAACCAATTTAGACGAAGCACATGCCGCAAAAGAGGCGGCCATCGACGCCATAGTCGCGCAGGGCTATGAGGCAGGCGGCCATCGCGGCGCCTTCGATCCCGAAGCGCCCGACGATCAACTCGGCACTTTCGCCCTTACCCGCCTGCTCGCCGCCCGGTCCGGCCTGCCGGTGATCGCCGCCGGCGGCATCATGGACGGACAGGGCATAGGCGCCGCGCTAAACCTTGGCGCTGTCGCCGCGCAACTCGGCACGGCCTTCATCGCCTGCCCGGAAAGCAGCGCCGATGAAGCCTATCGCACCGCCCTCGCCAGCCCGGCAGCCCATCACACCATCATGACCCGCGCCATATCGGGCCGCCCTGCCCGCTGCCTCGCCAATCGCTTCACCGCCTGGGGTGCCGAAGCAAGGCTGGAGCCCCCAGCCTATCCGATCGCCTATGATGCTGGAAAAGCCCTCAACGCCGCAGCAAAAGCCAAGGGCGAAGGCGGCTTCGGCGCGCAATGGGCCGGCCAAGGAGCGCCCCTGGCTCGCGCCCTGCCCGCCGCCGATCTCATCGCCCTGTTGGTGAAGGAAGCGACCGCTTAACGCGCGTCGGGAATAGAGGCGCCGAACAACAGCACCGGCTCGCCAGCGGGCGAAAGGGCGATCTCACCCCCGGCATTTGTAACCAGCGCCCTCACCATCCAGGCCGCCGATGTCCGCGAAGCCAGCCCTTCCGGCGGCAAGGTTCCCGCCAGCGCCGCCCGCAGATCGGGATCGAGCACCAGCCTTGGCCCTTCCGCCCGCACGACGATTTCCGTGACGCCCGGCCGCTTTTCCGCACCGATGTCGAGCTGCCCGCCCCGCACCAGCGCATCCCCGGCAATCAATGCCAGGTTCAGCAGCACCTTCACCGGCAGCTTGTCGAGCATGTCGTCCTCGACCAGCCAGCCGATCTTCACCCGCCCCGTAGCGGCGAACATGCCCTCGATCGCCACCCGCGCCTCATGCGTCGGCACGGCGTCACCGAAACCGCCCGCCGACCCGAAGGCCAACCGGAAGAATTTGAGCTTGTTGGCCGATGTCTTGGCGCTGTCCGCCAACAGATCCAGGCAGCGTTGCCGCATTTCCGGGTCCGTCTCATCCGCCATCAGCTCCAGCCCGTTGTTGAGCGCGCCGACAGGGCTCAAAAGGTCGTGGCACAGCCGCGAACAGAGCAGGCTGGCAAATTCGATGCTGCCGGTTTCGATGCTGTCTGTCGGATTGATCATGAAGTTTCGCTGCCGCCGGAAAGAAAATCGGGAAGGGAATGAATGGCTAATGCGCTGCCCTGTTGCATGATGCAAGCCCGGCCTGCCGCCTTTCGCTCACAAGATATCGAGCGAAGCCTCAACAAATCGTGCATTTTCCTGCCTTCCCGTCGAAACCCAGAGCCGCGTCACGCCTCCCCCGACGATCAACCACAAACTGCCGTCCGCCACGGCGCAGGCCGCGTCGGTGGCCGAAGGAACCGGCACGCCGCCCGGATGCGAATGATAATGCCCCAATATCTGAGGCCCGCCCGCCCGCGCCGCCCGATGCGCCGCGATCAGCACCGCCGGGTCCAGCTCGAAATGCCGCGCCGGATCGGGCGCGACATTGGCGGCGGGCCGGCTCTCCGCGATCCGCCCCGCCTCGCCCAGAAGCAGCCCGCAGACCTCATGGGGGTCAGCCGCCGCTTCGGACATGATTTGTTCCAATATGCCTCTTGAAATTCTGACCTTCATTCCTACTTTCCTACGCAATGAATTTGGGGGTTTCCATCTTAGAAGCAGTGATTGGTGAAGCGCAGGATGGCATGCGGCTGGACAAGGCGCTGGCTGACCTGCTGCCTATATTGTCGCGCGAACGGCTGAAAAGCCTGATTGTCGACGGCCAGGTGACGACCTCCGGCCGTTCCCCCAACCCTTCCATGAAAGTTGCGGCGGGCCAGGCCTTCGCCATCACCCTCCCCCCTCCGGTCGAGGCGGAAGCGATCGCGCAGGACATTCCGCTCGTCATCGTCCATGAGGATGTCGACCTGATCGTCATCGACAAGCCCGCAGGCCTTGTCGTCCATCCCGCGGCAGGCAATCTGGACGGCACCTTGGTCAATGCGCTGCTCCACCATTGCCAGGGGCAGCTTTCCGGCATCGGCGGCGTGGCCCGCCCCGGCATCGTTCATCGCATCGACAAGGATACTTCCGGCCTTTTGGTCGTTGCCAAGTCAGACCGTGCCCATGAAAGGCTCGCTCAGCAGTTTCAGGCGCATAGCATCGACCGGCTTTACGCCGCCATCGTCTATGGCGTGCCTCATCCGGCATCCGGGACGGTGGATACATGGATCGGCCGTTCCGACGCTGATCGAAAGAAAATGGCCGTTCATCGGGAAGGACGCGGCAAACATGCCGTTACCCATTACCGAACGTTGCAGAAGCTGCGTGGCGCGGCTTTCGTCGAATGCAGGCTGGGAACCGGGCGCACGCACCAGGTTCGCGTCCATATGGCGCATCTGGGATACCCCTTGATCGGGGATCCGGTTTACGGTAGAGAAAGAAAAGGTTTCAAATCGATACTGGAAACGCTGGGTTTCAAAAGGCAGGCATTGCACGCAAAAAGGCTTGGGTTCATACATCCGGTAACGGGTGAGGCACTCAGCTTCGACAGCCAACTCCCTGCCGATATGCAGGAACTGTTAAGCGAGCTTCACGTATAGATTTGGATAAGTTTGCGACGGCGCTTCGAACGCCTCTTCTGGGTTCCGCCGCGCATGAAAGGGAAAGGTGACGACATGGCCGGAAAGACCAATGTCCCCGCGGTTCCTGCGCTGGGCGGTGAAGCCAGCCTCAACCGCTATCTGTCGGAAATCCGCAAATTTCCGATTCTGACGCCCGAGCAGGAATATATGCTCGCGAAGCGCTATGCCGAGCATGCGGACTCAGAGGCCGCTGCGCAGCTTGTGACGTCGCATCTGCGCCTGGTGGCGAAGATCGCCATGGGCTATCGCGGCTATGGGCTGCCGGTCAGCGAGCTGATTTCCGAGGGTAATATCGGCCTGATGCAGGGCGTGAAGAAGTTCGAGCCGGATCGCGGTTTCCGCCTGGCGACCTACGCCATGTGGTGGATTCGCGCGTCGATCCAGGAATTCATCCTGCGGTCCTGGTCCCTCGTGAAGATGGGCACCACCGCAGCGCAGAAGAAGCTGTTCTTTAACCTGCGCCGGATGAAGAACAATATCGAAGCGTTCGAGGATGGCGACCTGCATCCTGATGACGTGGCCAAGATCGCAACCGATCTAGGCGTCACGAAAGAGGACGTCATCTCCATGAACCGCCGCATGGCGATGGGTGGCGACACGTCGCTCAACGTGCCGATGCGCGAGGATGGCGAGGGCCAGTGGCAGGATTGGCTGGCCGACACCGATCCGTTGCAGGACGAACGCGTCGCTGACCGGCAGGAAAGCGAACTGCGCCACGACATGCTGGTCGAGGCGATGGACGACCTGAATGACCGCGAGAAGCATATCCTGGCCGAACGCCGCCTGGCCGAGGAGCCCAAGACGCTGGAGGAACTCTCCCAGGTTTATGGCGTGTCGCGGGAACGCGTCCGCCAGATCGAGGTCCGTGCCTTCGAGAAGCTGCAAAAGGCGATGATGCGGATCGCGGGCGACAAGCTGGGCAAGATCGCCCGTCTTGCCACTGCCTGATCCTGTCCACATTGAGAAAAATGGCCCCGGAGCGATCCGGGGCTTTTTTGGGATGGGCAAAGCATAAGAATTGAAAACGGTCAGGGATAGAGCGCGGACTTCAGAGCTGATACATGATTGAAATGCTGAACCTTTCCTGCCTCTGCGGCCAAATCCGCGTCACACTCGCCAAGCGACCGGAATATATCAATGAATGCAACTGCACATTATGCAGCAAGACCGGCGCCCGCTGGAGCTATTTCCACCCGTCGGAGGTCAGCGTCGATGGCCCGGCAAAGGGATATTGCAGACAGGATAAGGCCGATCCGGCAGCGGAAATCCGCTTCTGCGAGAATTGCGGTTCCACGACCCATTTCAACCTGACCGCCAGCGCGGCGTCGAAGTTCGGAAATACGCTGATGGGGGTCAACATGCTGTTGGCGGACAAGCGCGACCTGGCCGGGCTGGAGCTGCGTTTTCCCGATGGACGCGCCTGGACGGGCGAAGGAGAATTTGCCTATGTCCGCGAGCCTCGCATCATCGGGCAAACATAACCGTTGATCCCCCGCTATTCCCCTCCCCGCAAGCCGGAGGGCCAGGGATGGGCGCAAGTGAAGGAGTAAATGCACTCACCCATTCCACTTCAGGAAGCCGGCGCTTTCACGTCGCTCCATCCCGCCGCCCGTCTCGCCCACATGCCCAAAAGCCAGGGCTTGAACCGCCCGGCGATCCCGTTACGACGACGCTATGACCGCCAAAAAGTCCGCCTCCCCTCACCGCCGTTCGCGCTGGCTGCGTATCGCCCTCAAGCTTCTCGGCGGTTTCGTCGCCCTGTCGCTGCTGATGGTGGTGATCTATCGTTTCGTCCCCCCGCCCGTGACATGGACGATGCTGTTCGACCCCCATGGCATCACCAAGGACTGGATGAGCCTGGACAAGATGGACCCGAACATGGCCCGCGCCGCCATCGCGGCCGAAGACAGCCGCTTTTGCAGCCATCACGGTTTCGACGCCGTCGCCATCGCCCAGGCCATGCGCCACAACGCCAGCGGCGGCCGCATCCGGGGCGGCTCCACCATCAGCCAGCAGACGGCGAAGAACGTCTTTCTGTTCCAGGGCGGCGGCTTTCTGCGCAAGGGGCTGGAAGCCTGGTTCACCCTCCTCATCGAAGCGATCTGGGGCAAGCGCCGGATCATGGAGGTCTATCTCAACGTTGCGGAAACCGGGATTGGCACCTATGGCGCGCAGGCCGGCGCGATCCGCTATTTCCACCACGGCGCCCAGCGCCTGACCCGCGCCGAAGCCGCCCGCCTCGCCGCCGTCCTGCCCCTCCCCAAGAAGCGCGAGGCCATCGATCCGCACGGCTTCACCCGCCGCTACGGCAACAGCATCACCGCCCGCATCGGCATCGTCCAGCGCGACGGCCTGGACAGATGCCTCCAATAAGAAAAGGGCGCGGATCGCTCCGCGCCCTCTCTTTTCCGTTACGAAAATGGCCGCTTAGAAGCCGAACACCACCGAACCGATGAAGGTGCGCGGCGAACCGATCTGCACGAAGGGCAGGTTGCTGGCCGCGGCAAAGCCGGCATCGAGACGCCCGTCAAAGCCGCCATAATAAAGCTTGTCGAACACATTGCTGACATTGAGCTGCAAATAGGTCTTGTCGCCCATCCCCAGCGGCGCAAGGCTGAGACGCGCATCCAGATCGACCAGCGTGTAGGCAGGCGCCTTGGCATCCATGACCTGCGTGCCGCCGCTGACGGCCACGCCGCCGATGATGGTGCCGCCCAGGGTGAACGGACGGTTGAGGTCGTTGACGTAGCGCGGACCGGTCCGCTTCACCTGCACGCCCAGTTCGACCGGACCCAGGATCGCCTGCGCGCGACCGCCGATGGTGTAGACCGGCGCGCCCGATTCCCGCTTGCCGCTGGTCTGGGCGTAGATCGGATCACCCGCAGCCGCACAACCCGCAACGCCCGCCAAGACGTTGGCGGAGGTGCATTCGCCGTACAACACGTCATCCTTGATCTTCGACTTCAGATAGGAACCGAAGGCATAGAAGACCAATTCCGGAATCGGGCGATAGGAAACGCTGCCGTCAATGCCATATTTGTCGACGCGGCCCAGATTGCGGTACAGCGTGCGATCGGTTTCCGGATCATAGGCCGACGCCAGACGGTTCTGGTAGATGGTGTACCAGAGCGATAGCTGCGCCTGAACCTTGCTGCTGCGGTAGCGCACGCCCAGGTCGAAATTGTCCGTGGTTTCGGGCGACGGCTTGGCCGATGCCGTGTCGGGTGCGAAGAAGAAGCTGTTGTACAGATTGTCCGTGCCCGGAACCTGCAAGCCCTTCGAATAATTGCCGAACACGCCCAGCGCATTGGTCACGTCATAAGTCAGGCCGATGTTCGGCAAAACCTTGTTATATTTGAAGACGCGGCGCTGCGGCCCCTGGATAGTCGGGTTGAGCGCCGCATATTGCGCCGCGCCCGCGCTGTTCGTGCCGAAGCATTCGACAAAGCCGGTGGCGCTCGACGTCGCGCAATAATTGTTGAGGTCGCGCTTGAAGAAAGGTGCGCGCACGCCAGCCGTCACCGTCAGCGCGTCGAACTTGCCGCGATATTCGCCGGCGAGCTGATTGAGGATCGCCTTGGAGAAGCGATCGCGCTTCTGCAGGATCGAACCCGTCGCGTCCTTGAGCGGATTTCCTTCTTCCGGGAAAGCGTGCAGCGGCTGGCCGTCATTACGCAGGAACTCGGTCTCGCCGGTCTGGCGATGCCGCGCATAATCAAGGCTGTACGCGATTCGGACCGACTGATCCTCGGAGAAATTATAGCGCAACGAAGCGATCAGGCCATAGCGGCGGGTGTTGGTTTCGCTGGGTGCGAGCACGCGGATCGAGTCCAGCAGATCGCCGTCGCCATTGACGTCATAGCCGAAATAGGGGCTGCCGCCGAGATAACCGACCGCATTGGTCACGCCGCTGCCCGGATTGATATCGCGGAACCCTTCACGCGCCGTCGCCGTACCGCCGCCATTGGCACGCACATATTGGAAGCTCGGATCGACCGTCAGGATCAGATTGTCCGCCAGCGTGAAGCGGGAATTGATGCGGATATTGCCAGTCTTCGACGGGTTGACGCGCTCATCGAAGGTCGAGCCGCAACTCGTCGCGGCATCCGCAACGCCCGCGATCGCCGGCATCTGCGTGGTGCAATAGGGGATCACATAGTCGCGCTCGTCGCGATTGTTCGGAAAACGGCTGGGCACGGCGCCCACGCCGTCGTTGCGGAACGTCACCGAACCGAAGCGGTTATTATAGGCTTCGTTATAATGCGCCGCGATGGCGATGAAATCGCCATTGTCACCGATCGGCTGATAGATTTTGGCATTATATTGCTGTTTGCTGATCTCGCCGCGATTATTGAAGATGGTGTCGTTGGTCGCCTTGCTGGCTGCGAAGAAAGCCTTGGTGCCCCAGGGCGTGAACACGCCGGTATCGATCGATCCGAACATGCGGAAGAAGGAGAAATCGCCAGCCGAGCCAACGACCTTCACGCTGAAATCGTCGGTGGGGTTGCGGGTGCGGTAGTTGACCGTCGAACCCGTCGCCGCTGCCGTAGGGCTGTCCACATCGGTCGTGCCGAGATTGACGTTGACCTGCTCGATCAGTTCGGAATCGAGCTGCTGGCTGGAATAGATCGAATAGCCGCCGGAGTCGTTCAGCGGAACGCCGTCAAACGTCTGCGAAATGCGGGTATTGTCGAAGCCGCGGATATACATGGTGCCGCCGGCCGAACCGAAGGGATCGTTATTCTGAAAGCTGACGCCGGGCAGCAGGTTGATGATGTCGTTGACCGATTGCCCCGGAATCTGGCGCTCAATGACTTCCTGATTCAGAACGCCACGAGCCTTGCTCGTTTCGGGCAGTTCAACGCCGGCGAGCCCCTTCGGGGTAGTCGCGCCCGTCACGATGATCTCATTCTCAAAGTCAATCGAACCCGTCGACTGCGCGAACGCGGCGATTGGTGCAGCCACGGCGACAAGCGCGGCGCTGCACATAAGAAGCTGTTTCATTTGAACATTGTCCCTTTTAAAGTTTGGCGCGTCGCGCCGGCTTTATTTTGCTCTGTGGAGCTGGCGCCGCCTGTGGCGGCCGATGGCGACGGCCCTGTGATGCTCTGATTACAGTTTTACGACAATATAACAGCCATCAGTCATCGGCCGCCTCAGCCAGACCAAGTGGGACATGAGGGACTTGAAATGACTCATATAAATTATTGATATTAAACAATTTAATTATATTGCGATGCCACTGTTTAACAGTGGTGCAATTTTGCAACGCAGCAGGATTTTTTGTGCGGTTGCGATACAGGCATAAAAAAGGGGCCGGCGAAGCACCGCCGACCCCAAATTTCAAACTGTCAAAGGATGGATTCAGGCCGCGTCTTCGGCCCGCTTGTCCTTCTCGCTGAACACGCGAATCGGTTCCTTGCTGCCCGCGACCACATCCTTGTCGACGACCACTTCGCCTACGCCTTCCATCGAAGGCAGGTCGAACATAGTGTCGAGCAGGATCGCCTCCAGGATCGAGCGAAGCCCGCGCGCGCCGGTCTTGCGCTCGATCGCCTTCTTGGCGATCGCGGTCAGCGCGTCGTCGGTGAAGCTGAGTTCCACATTCTCCATGTCGAACAGCTTCTGATATTGCTTCACCAGCGCGTTCTTCGGTTCGATCAGGATCTTGACCAGAGCGGTCACATCCAGATCCTCCAGCGTCGCGATGACCGGCAGACGGCCGACAAATTCGGGGATCAGGCCGAATTTCAGCAGATCCTCCGGCTCGCTCTGACGCAGCAATTCGCCGGTCTTGCGTTCCTCAGGAGCCGCGACATGGGCGCCGAAACCGATCGACTTGGCTTCCAGACGGTCACCGATGATCCGTTCCAGACCTGCGAACGCGCCGCCACAGATGAACAGGATGTTGGTCGTGTCGACCTGCAGGAATTCCTGCTGCGGATGCTTGCGGCCACCCTGGGGCGGAACCGAAGCGGTCGTGCCTTCCATCAACTTGAGCAGCGCCTGCTGAACGCCCTCCCCCGACACGTCGCGGGTGATGGAGGGATTCTCCGCCTTGCGGCTGATCTTGTCGATTTCGTCGATATAGACGATGCCGCGCTGCGCCTTCTCGACATTATAGTCGGAGGCCTGGAGCAGCTTGAGAATGATATTCTCGACATCCTCACCGACATAGCCCGCTTCGGTCAGCGTCGTGGCGTCGGCCATGGTGAAGGGCACATCGAACGTCTTGGCCAGCGTCTGCGCGAGCAGGGTCTTGCCGCAACCGGTAGGCCCGACCAGCAGGATGTTCGACTTGGCCAGCTCGACCTCGCCCGGCTTGGTGCCATGGTTGAGGCGCTTGTAATGGTTGTGGACGGCGACCGACAGGACGCGCTTTGCCCGGTTCTGGCCGATCACATAATCGTCCAGCACATCGCAGATTTCCTGCGGGGTCGGCACGCCGCCATCCTTCTTGCCGACGAGACCGCCCTTGGTCTCCTCGCGGATGATGTCGTTGCACAGTTCCACGCACTCGTCGCAGATGAACACGGTCGGCCCCGCGATCAGCTTACGCACCTCATGCTGCGACTTGCCGCAGAAGGAGCAGTAAAGCGTGCTTTTAGAATCGGAGCCCGTAAGCTTAGTCATTCGCCAATCTCTCTTCCCTCTTTCAGGCGAACAGCCGCCTGTGACGAGGGATATTCTGGTCCTAGGATCATCCTAGACCGCGACGCGCCCGTTTCACAAGGGGAGAAAAGGGCGCGGGCGGTAAACATCGGGTTTAGCCTTCGCTCGTGTCCGCCGCGGCTGGGCGGCGGTCAAACACTTCGTCGACCAGACCGAACGCCTTGGCTTCCTCTGCTTCCAGGAAGGTATCGCGGTCCATCGCCCGTTCCACTTCCTCCAGCGAACGGCCGGTATATTCCACGTAGAGATTATTCAGGCGGCTGCGGATTCGCAGGATTTCCTTGGCCTGAATCTCGATATCCGACGCCATGCCCTGCGCGCCGCCCGAGGGCTGGTGGACCATGATCCGGGCGTTGCTGAGCGCGATCCGCTTGCCCGGCTCGCCAGCGGCGAGCAGGAAGCTGCCCATGGAGGCGGCCTGACCGATGCAGACGGTGCCCACCTGCGGCCGGATATATTTCATCGTATCGTGGATCGCCATGCCGGACGTCACCACGCCGCCGGGCGAGTTGATGTACATCCAGATGTCCTTCTTCGGATTTTCCGACTCAAGGAACAGCAACTGGGCCACGATCAGCGAGGCCATATGATCCTCGACCTGACCGGTGACGAAGATGATCCGTTCGCGCAGAAGGCGCGAAAAAATGTCGAAGCTGCGCTCGCCCCGGTTGGACTGTTCGATAACGATGGGGACCAGAGCGGCCATGGGATCGGACATGATTTCGGTCATTTTGCTCTTTCAGGGTGATTGCTTTTGCCCGTTCACTACATCGGGACAAAATGCAGACTGTTCAAGGGGTCGCGTGAAACGCAGGTGAGATCGGGCAAATGCCCCGCGCGAAATCAGTCGCGCCGGGCGAAATCGGATGGCGCCTTGAAGGCGAGATAGGCGAGCCGCCGCACCTCCCGCCGGCCGCGCACGACGGTATCGAGGATGAGGCCGCACATGCCCGACAAGGTGGCAAGGATCATCAGGCCCGTCACCAATATGGCGGTGGGGAAACGCGGCACAAGGCCCGTCTTCATATAAGTGAGGATCAGCGGAGCCGCCAGGATCAGCCCGGTCGCGGCCAGCAGCGCAGCGATGATCCCAAAGAAGAGGACCGGCCGTTCGATGCGATAAAGCGTGATGATCGTGCGCAGGATGCGCCACCCGTCACGATAGGTGGAAAGCTTGCTGACCGACCCTTCCGGCCGCGCCCCATAGGCGGTGACCACCTCCGCCACAGGCATGGCGAGCTCCAGCGCATGGACGCTGATTTCCGTCTCGATCTCGAAACCGGCGGAAAGAACCGGGAAGCTTTTCACGAACCGCCGGGAAAAGACGCGATAGCCCGAAAGAATGTCGGTGAAGCTGCGTCCGAAAAGCTGCTTCAACAGGCTGGTCAGCGCCCAATTGCCAAAGCGATGGCCCCGGCGATAGGCTTCCTCGATCTCGCTCCTGCGCGAGCCGACGACCATGTCGAGATTGTCTTCCAGCATCGCCGCGACCATCCGCGGCGCGGCGGCGGCCTCATAGGTCGCATCACCATCGGCCATGATATAGATGTCCGCATCGACATCCGCGAACATGCGGCGGACGACATGGCCCTTGCCCTGCTGCGCCACGCAGCGGACGATAGCCCCTGCCCCGGCGGCAAGCTCGCGGCTCCCATCGCTGCTGTTGTTGTCGAAGACATAGATTTCAGCGGTCGGCAACGCGCGGCGAAAATCCTCCACCGTCTGAACGATCGCGCCAGCCTCATTATAGCAGGGAAGGATGACCGCTATCCGTGGGCTTGCGACCGCCTCCCCGCTTTCCACTGCCGGAAATTCCTTCATCGACACGCAAACCTTATTACCGCCCCGTCCCTGTCGACATGAACGGGCTTGATTAAAATTTCATCTGCCATGTCGCGGCAGAAATGAAAAGCGCCCGCACTTCCTTGCGAAGCCGGGCGCTTATCCATTCAGACCGAAGCGGCCTTATTAAGCCTTGGCGGCTGCCTTCTTGGCCGGAGCCTTCTTGGCCTTGGGCTTGTCATCGGCAGGAGCTTCCTCAGCCACGGCCTCGTCCTGCTTGGCGGGAGCCTTCTTCGCCGGAGCCTTCTTGGCCGGAGCCTCTTCGGCCACCTCAGCAGCCGGAGCCTCTTCAGCTTCAGCGGCCTTCTTCTTCGGAGCAGCCTTCTTCGCCTTGGGCTTTTCGTCATGGTCATGGTCATGACCACAGCCCGGACCATGGACGTGCGGCTTCAGATCGCCGTCTTCGGCCTCGATCGCGGCTTCCAGCTCTTCACGGCTGACGGCTCGATCGGTGATCTCCGCCTTTTCGAACAGGAAGTCGACGACCTTGTCCTCATAGAGCGGGGCGCGGAGCTGAGCCGCGGCCATCGGATCCTGACGGACATATTGCACGAAACGCTCGCGGTCCTGCGGGCTGTACTGCTGCGCAGCCTGCATGATCAGGCGGTTCATTTCCTGATCGTTGACGACAACGCCATTGGCCTGGCCGATTTCCGAGAGCAGCAGGCCCAGGCGGACGCGGCGCACCGCGATGCCGCGATAATCTTCCTTCTCCGCTTCCATCTCGGCCAGAGCCGCTTCCGGATCTTCCTCATGGCCGGCTTCATGTTGAAGCTGCGCCCAGATCTGGTTGAATTCGGCTTCCACCATGCTCGGCGGCACGTCGAAGTCGTGCGAAGCGGCGAGCTGGTCGAGCAGCTTGCGCTTCATATGCGTGCGGGTCAGGCCGTTATGTTCCTGCTCAATCTGGCCCTTCAGCAGCTCCTTGAGCTTGTCCAGACCTTCCAGACCCAGCGACTTGGCGAAATCATCGTCCAGCTTGGGCTTGTCAGCGTTCAGGATCGACTTGACGGTGATGTCGAAGGTTGCGGCCTTGCCGGCGAGGTGGGCGGCGCCATAATCTTCCGGGAAGGTGACGGTGATGGTCTTCTCATCGCCCTTCTTGACTCCGGCAAGCTGCTCTTCGAAGCCCGGAATGAACTGGCCCGAACCGATCTTCAGCTTCACGTCTTCGGCCGAACCGCCTTCAAAGGCTTCGCCGTCGATCTTGCCGACGAAATCGATGGTCAGCGTGTCGCCGTCCTTCGCCTTGTGCGAAGCGGCATGCTCTTCCAGCGCGCCCTGCTGGGTCGCGATGCGGCCCGCGGCTTCGTCAACCTGCTCGTCAGCGACTTCGACGGTCAGGCGTTCCAGCTTCAACCCTTCGACGCTCGGCGCGGCGATTTCGGGCAGCACTTCCAGCGCCACCTTGATCTCCGCATCCTTGCCGAATTCGAAAGTTTCATCCAGCTCGACGGAGGGCTGCATCGCGGGACGCAGCTTGTTGTCCGCGATCAGCTTTTGAATGCTGTCCTGGATCGAGCTGTTCAGCGCGTCGCGTTGCAGCGATTCGCCATGCATCTTCTTGACGAGATTGGCGGGCACCTTGCCAGGGCGGAAGCCCGGCATCCGTACCTGCGGCGCGATCGCGGCGACTTCCTTTTCCACACGGGCGTCGATGTCCTTCGACGTGATGGTCACGGTGTAGGCGCGCTTCAGGCCCTCGTTCAACGTCTCGACAGTCTGCATCTCTTCTCTCAAACGCTTTCTTAAAGCTGAATTTCGTTGGCGCTTGGCGCTGCTCCACGTCCTGGCGCACTGGTGCGGGCGAAGGGACTCGAACCCCCACATCTTGCGATACCAGAACCTAAATCTGGCGCGTCTACCAATTTCGCCACGCCCGCATCGGTCGCCGGTCGGCGCGGCATAGAGAAAAGAGTCTCTCGAAGCAAGGCCCAGAGGCCAAGCCTGTGGATAACTGGTGGATAACTCCCAAGGGAACCCCGCGCCAGCCTGCGCGTAGCCCATATCAAGGAGAAACAGCCATGGCTACCCAACCCGATCCCGCCCCCGACGGCATCCCCCCACCGGACATCATCGAGCCGCAATCGCCGCCGGAAACGCCCGCGCCCACCACGCCCGAAGAGACGCCCGCCGGCGAACCGCCGGAAATCATACCCGAAGGACCGGATTTCGATCAGCCCGATCGCGCCCCGCCGGAAATCCCGCCGGGCTGATCGACGCATTTTGGCAACAGAGAGTCAGTTTTCCACAGAAACGGGAAATAATGCGCCGGCAATCGCTGGACAGGCTCCTGCATCCATGATTGAACTATGACAAACAGATGAAATCGGGAGAGGCGCGGCTGACATCAAGGGGGTCAACGTGCACAGGGTTCGCGCTAAGCTGGAATGGTTCAAGACAGTGATCCTGCCACAGGAAGCTGCTCTCCGGGGGCGGCTCAGGCGGATACTTCCTGCCAATCAGGAACTGGAAGACATGGTCGCGGAGGTTCTCGCCCGCGCCTATGCCACTGAAAATTGGGAAAATGTGACCACGGGCCGGGCGTATCTCTTCACGATCGCCCGCAATCTGGTGATCGACACGGCCCGCCGCAACAAGGTGGTCAGTTTCGAAACCATTGCCGACCTGGAATTGCTGCAGGGCGAAAATAATGTGGAAGCGCAGCTCCACGCCCGCGAAGCTTTGCGCCAGGTCGAAGCAATCGTCGATTCGCTGCCGACACAATGCCGCCGGGTCTTCATTCTTCGCCGTATCCACGAAAAATCGATGCTGGAAATAGCGGAGGAGATGTCTCTATCCGTTTCTACTGTTGAAAAACATCTGGCCAAAGCGATCGCAATAGTTATGCGGGCCTGGGCGGAACGTGAGGAAACGGATTTCGAACGTGCGGGCGTCGGGACCAGATTCGGGCTACGAAAGCAGGGACAAGATCGAGGCGGAAGCCGCGCGCCTGCTGGCAAGGCTTAATTGCGACCCCAGCGCGCAGGACGAAGCCGAATTCTGCCGCTGGATCGAATCGGACCCCCGCCATGCCGTGGCGTTCGCCCGGGCCGAAGCCGCCTGGGAAGCGGCCGAGCGCCTGAAGAGTGCCGCCGCCGAGGTCAACCTGCCTCCGCTGGAAGCCATAGTCAGCGAGGAACAGCAGCGCCGCCTGTCGCGCAACATCATGATCGCCGCCGCCGTCGCGGTGATGCTGTTCATCGTCGCCGCGATCGTCACCGTCCGCACCTTCAGCGGCGTGGATCATTACGAAACCCGGATCGGCCAGATCAGCGACATCGCGCTCAATGACGGCTCCACCCTGCACCTCAACAGCGACAGCGCCGCAGAGGTCCGCTTCACCGATCATGGCCGCAAAGTCCGCATTCTCAAGGGCGAAGCCTCGTTCGATGTCGCGCACGACCGCTCGCGCCCCTTCGACGTGGAGGCCCGTTCAGCCGTCATCCGCGCTGTCGGCACCGCCTTCAACGTGCGCCTGCGCCCCTCCATGGTCGAACTGACGGTCACGCAGGGAATTGTCACTGTCCATTCGGGCAACAAGCTGGCCCAGCAAGTCAGCGCGGGCAGCGGCGCCGTCATCCAGCCGCGCAGCGTTTCGCTCACCCATCTCGACTCGCGCCTGATCGGCCAGCGCACCGCCTGGCGCGAGCAGATGGTCGAACTGGACGGTGAAACGATCGAACAGGCGGCCAGTGAATTCAACCGCTACCGCGCGGCGCCCATCCTGATCGGGGATACCCGTGTCTCGTCGCTCCGCATCGGCGGCCGTTTCCGCATCACCGACAGCAAGGAATTCCTATCCGCCTTGCAACTCAGCCTGCCGATCCGGGTCGTGGGCGGGCAGGACGGCTCGGTCATGCTGCTCTATAAGGATGAACTGGAACCGGCGGATAACGCAGCCGGCGAATAAGATTGCGGAAAATCTTTCCTATGCAGACGCGTGGGGAGGATTTTGCTGCAAGTTCCTGACCGGACTAACCCAACAACTCCCGCACCAATTCCGGCACCAGATCACTGGCCGGCCCCATGCGACTTTCTTCGAAATAGAAGCTCCCTGCCGACGGGTCCAGATTCAGCTCCAAGGTCCGCGCGCCTACATGGCGCGCTGTCTGCACAAACCCCGCCGCCGGATAGACCGCGCCGGAGGTTCCAACCGAAACGAACAGATCGGCCCGCCGGAGCGCCTCATCGATCATGTCCATCTCGTAAGGCATTTCGCCAAAAAACACGATGTCGGGCCGCAATCGCGGTTCGCCGCACCCATCGCAAACCGAAGCCGGCGGCAAGGCTTCCATCCAGCGCTTCGCTTTCCCACAGGCCGCGCAAAGCGCCGACTGCAACTCCCCATGCATGTGGATCAGCCGCTTCGCCCCGGCCCGCTCATGCAGATCATCGACATTCTGGGTGACGATCAGCAATTCCCCCGGCCATTGCGCATCCAGCGCCGCCAGCGCCTCATGCGCGGCATTGGGCCTGACCTCCGCCAACTTCGCCCGCCGCTCGTCATAGAAGCGATGCACCAGCGCGGCGTTGCGCGCCAAAGCTTCGGGGGTACACACATCCTCGACCCGATGTCCCTCCCACAGACCGTCCGGCCCGCGAAAGGTTGCAAGGCCACTCTCGGCCGAAATCCCTGCGCCGGTCAGGATTACGATATTGCGAATGTCGTCCATCCCCTGAGCTTAGCGATCGAGCGAGCCGCTCGCGACGATTTTCCTTCCCGCCCATTTTCTATTGCGATGGCCAATAGCAAAGGGATGACGTAGCAAAGGGATGACAGAGCCCGCCCATTCTGGCATCCGCCACGCGACATTTTAAGGAATGACAGTGATGACGAGCATCGGGATTTTCGGAGCAGCAGGCCGCATGGGACACGCCATCGCGCAGATCGCCCAGGAAGCCGGGCTGAAAATCGCCGGAGGCACCGACCGCAGCGGCGAAGGGGAACTTGCCCCCGGTATCCCCATCACCACCGATCCCCTCGCGCTGGCGCAACGGAGTGACGTGCTGATCGACTTTTCCGTGCCCGCTGCCCTGTCCGCCCATCTCGACGCCTGCATCGCGGCGAAGAAGCCCGTCCTGATCGGCACCACCGGGCTTGAACCCTTGCATCATGCGCTGATCGACGACGCCGCAAGGCAAATTCCGCTGCTCCAGACCGGCAACACCTCGCTCGGCGTCAACCTGCTGGCGGCGCTGGTGGAGCAGGCAGCCGCGCGCCTGGGCGACGATTGGGACATAGAGATTGTGGAAATGCACCACCGCCACAAGGTCGATGCCCCGTCCGGCACCGCCCTGCTGCTGGGCGAAGCGGCGGCGCGAGGACGCGGCATCACCCTGGCCGACCATAGCGAGCGCGGCCGCGACGGCATCACTGGCGCCCGGGCCAAAGGCGCGATCGGTTTCGCGGCCCTGCGCGGCGGCTCCGTGGCGGGCGACCATCAGGTCATCCTCGCCACCGAGGGCGAGCGGATCGAAATCGGCCATCGCGCCGAAAGCCGCCTCATCTTCGCGCGCGGCGCCGTCAAGGGTGCGCAATGGCTGATCGATCAGCCTATAGGCCGCTATGACATGAAAGGCGTTCTGGGCCTCTGAACGTGAAGAAGGACCAGATCTTCGACTTTTTCAGCCGCCTTGCTGAAGCCAATCCGGCGCCCCGCACGGAGCTGGAATATGGCAATGACTATCAGCTTCTGGTCGCGGTGGTCCTCTCCGCACAGGCTACGGACGTCGGCGTCAACAAGGCGACACGCGCCCTGTTTCGCGATGTCCAAACGCCGCAGCAGATGGTGGACCTGGGCGAAGAGGGGCTTAAAGCACATATCAAGACCATCGGCCTGTTCAACGCCAAGGCGAAGAATGTCATCGCCCTTTCCGAGATATTGGTCCGCGATTTCGGCGGAGAGGTGCCGCAGGACCGCGACGTTCTGACCACCCTGCCCGGTGTGGGACGCAAGACGGCCAATGTCGTCGTCAACACCGCCTTCGGACAGGAAACTTTCGCGGTCGACACCCATATCTTCCGCGTTGGCAACCGGACCGGCCTGGCGCCGGGCAAAACCCCGCTGGCGGTGGAATTGAAGCTGGAAAAGCGCGTTCCCGGCCCTTTCCGCCGCGACGCCCACCACTGGCTGATCCTGCACGGCCGCTATGTGTGCAAGGCACGCAAGCCCGAATGCTGGCGCTGCATCGTGGCCGATCTATGCCGCTTCAAACCCAAGACGCCAGCGCCCGGAACGGCAAGCTGATTATCGTGCGGTTCAGCCGAACGATGCTAAAAGGAGCGGAATAACGGATGAAGCGTTAGCGCGCCGTCATTCCTGCAGTCACAAGGAGAGACATCATGTCCGCTCATCTCACCCACCGGCTGGCTCTGGCCATGGCTTTCGCCTGCGCCGCCGCCCCAACCCTCGCCAAGACCGCTCCCGACAATCTCGTTCCCGCCGGCAAGCCGGTCGATTGCGTCCAGATCACGTCGATCCGCTCCACCAATGTCCGTGATGACCGCACGATCGACTTCATCATGAACGGCAACAAGGTCTATCGGAACACGCTGCCTTATAGCTGCCCCAGCCTGGGCTTCGAAAAGCGCTTCCTCTACAAGACCAGCCTGTCTCAGCTTTGCTCGGTGGACATTATCACCGTGCTCTACGAGGCTGGCGGATTGCAGCGGGGGGCGAGCTGCGGCCTTGGCGAATTCCAGCCGATGCGAAAACTCGCGAAATAACTTTGGTCTGGGGCGATTTTGGTGCTGGCGTGAGCGATTGGGCTTTGCTAAGCGGCCCTTCACAGCAGCAACACGCACCCATAGCTCAGCTGGATAGAGCGTTGCCCTCCGAAGGCAAAGGCCAGAGGTTCGAATCCTCTTGGGTGCACCATTTTTGCATGGCCGTCAGAATGTTCTTCCTTCCAGTCCAAGCAGATATTGCTTGGCCTTCAAGCCACCCGCAAAGCCGGTAAGCGCGCCATTCGTCCCTACCACGCGGTGACAAGGCGCAATGATCGAAATCGGATTGCGGCCATTGGCAGACCCCACGGCCCGGTAGGCGGAGGGTTTGCCGATCTGGCTTGCAATATCAGCATAGCTGCGCGTTTCGCCAAATGGGATGGTCAGCAGAGCCGCCCAGACACATCTTTGGAAATCCGTACCGTTGAAATCGAGCGGCAGATCGAATGCCTCCCGCTGTCCGGCAAAATATTCGCCAAGCTGCTGCCCGGCCTTATCCAGCAGAGGGTGATCGCCGCGCTCGACCCGCGGCTCCAGCCTGACGCGCTTCGGGTCATCATTTTCCCACAGGACCGCCGCCAGCCCCGTCCCGCTTGCCACCAGCGTCAGTTCACCGACGGGTGAGGCCATCATCCGATATGCGTAGGTCATGTCCACTCCTTTCCACCATTTGATGGCGCAAGCATAGGACATGATAGGCGGAGCGCCTTCCCGCCGCTTGCGATCAAAGCGGCGGGCGAGCTTATTTGAGGCCGCCGCCCATGGCGCGATACAGTTCGACCATGTTCGTCGCCCGCGTCAGCCGCGTCGCCAGCAGGCTCTGCTCCGCATTGTAGAGCGTCCGCTGCGAATCCAGCGTGGTCAGGAAACCATCGACCCCCGCCCGGAAGCGCGCTTCCGACAGTCGATAACCGACCCGCGCCGAATCCCGCAAAGACGTCTGCGCCTCCATCTGCGCCGTCATCGTGCCCCGCCGGGCAAGCGCATCGGCAACCTCACGAAAGCCGGTCTGCACGCTCTTCTCATAGGTCGCGACCATCGCGTCATAGCTTGCCCGCGCATAACGCAAATTGCCCTGATTGCGCCCGAAATCGAAGATCGGCAGGCTGGCCGAAGGCGCCACCGACCAATAATCGCTGCCCGACTTGAACAGATTGGAAAGGCCAAGGCTCATCGTCCCGAATGCCGCGGTCAGCGAGATTTTCGGGAAGAAAGCCGCACGCGCCGCACCGATATTGGCATTGGCCGCCAATAGCTGATGCTCCGCCGCCATGATGTCCGGCCGCCGCAGCAAAGCCGTGGAAGGCAGGTCCGCCGGCAGATTGGCCAGTGTAACATCCCCATCCGGCATCGCCGTCGGCAGATCCTCCGCTGGCACAGTCGCTCCGGCCAGCAGATTCAGTGCATTCTGGTCCTGCGCGACCAGGGTCGTCGTCTGGGCAATGTCGGAACGCGCCTGGTCATAGCTGGTCTGCGCCTGCCGCACTTCCAGTTCCGACGCGATCCCCCTGGCAAAGCGCGCCTTTGTGAGATCCAGAGTCTGGCCAAAGGCCTTCTCCAGATCGCGGGCGATCTTCAGCCGCTCCTGATCCGCCGCCATGCTGAGCCAGGCATTCGCGACTTCCGCGATCAGAGCGGTCTGCGCGGCATTGCGGTTCTCGACCGAAGCAAAATATTGCTCCTGCCCCGCCTTGGCCAGATTGCGGATCCGCCCGAACAGGTCGATTTCCCACGCCGACACGCCGACCGAGGCGCTGTAGATGTCCGTTCGCCCCGATACGCCCTGTTGGGCGAAGGGCTGATCCTGATAGGTCGCGCTGCCATTGACGCCAAGGGTCGGAAAGATATCCGCCCGCTGCACCCTATATTGCGCCCGCGCCTGCTCGACATTGGCGAGCGCCACGCGCAGGTCGCGATTATTGGCGAGCGACGTTTCGATGACCCGGGCCAGGCGCGGATCGACAAAGAAATCCTTCCACGCCGTATCCGCCGGAGCGATCGCCTGTCCCTCCGTCACGGTATAAGACGGTCCCTGCGGGCTGGCTTCCGGCACGGGCAGCGTCGGCCGCACATATTTTGGCGCCATGTCGCAGGCGGCGAGCGTCAGCGCCAGGGCAGCGGCCGGGAAGAGCTTGATCTTGTTCATTATCCTCACGCCTCCTGCGACGCCGGCACGGCGCTGCCCTCATGCTCGCCTTCTTCCCTTCCGTGATGTTCACGGAACAGCCGCTTCACCACGGTAAAGAAGACCGGCACGAAGAAGATGGCGAGCACCGTCGCGGACAACATGCCGCCGACCACGGCCCAGCCAATGGCGTTCTGGCCACCAGCGCCCGCGCCCTTCGCCACCGCCAGCGGCAGCACGCCGAAGACGAAGGCGAAGCTGGTCATCAGGATCGGCCGCAGACGCAGCTTGCCCGCCTCCAGCGCCGCCTGCGCAGGCGGCAGCCCTTCGCGCATCTTTTCCTCGGCAAATTCCACGATCAGAATTGCATTTTTCGCCGATACGCCGATGGTCGTGATCAGGCCGACCTGCAAATAAATGTCGTTGTTGAGACCTAGCAAGGCTGCCGCGACCACCGCCCCGAAGACGCCCAGCGGCACCACCAGCATGACCGCGATCGGCACCGACCAGCTTTCATAAAGCGCGGCCAGGCACAGGAAGACGATCAGCATCGACAGCGCGTACAGCGCCGGAGCCTGCCCGCCGGAGGTCTGCTCCTCATAGGAAATGCCGTTCCATTCATAGCCGACGCCCGCCGGCAGCTTGGCCGCCATTTCCTCCATCGCCTTCATCGCCTCGCCGGTTGAAACGCCCGGCGCGGGCGCGCCCATGATCTGCATCGACGGCACGCCGTTGAACCGCTCCAGCTTGGCCGGACCATGGGTCCATTCGGTGGTTGCGAAGGAGGATATCGGCGCCATCACGCCCGAACTGCCCCGCACATGCAGTCCGCCGATCGAATCCGGCGTGGTGCGGAAGGGCGCATCGGCCTGCACATAGACGCGCTTCACCCGGTCGCGGTCGATGAAGTCGTTGACGTAGCTGCTGCCCATCGCGGTGCTGATCGTGTCGTTGACGTCCGATTGGGCGATGCCCAGCGCCCCGGCCGCCGCCTGATCGACGTTCAGCTTGAGCTGTGGCGTATCCTCCAGGCCGTTGGGCCGCACCTGCGCCAGCCGCTTGTCGGTCATCGCCATGCCCAGCAACTGGTTGCGCGCCTCCAGCATCTTCTCATGGCCCAGGCCTGCCCGGTCCACGAGCTGGAAATCAAAGCCGGTCGCGTTGCCCAGTTCCTGCACGGCGGGCGGCACGAAGGCGATCGCCATGCCGGCGGCAATCTTCCGGAAGGCGCCATTGGCGCGAAGCGCGATGGCGGACACCTTGTTGTCGTCGCCCTTGCGCTCCGACCAGTCTTTCATGCGGGCGAAGACGATGCCGACATTCTGCCCCTGCCCCACGAAACCAAAGCCGGAAATGGTGAACACGGCGGCGACATTCTTCTTCTCGTCGATCAAATAATGATCGCGCACCTTGGTCAGCGTCCGCTCGGTCTCCTCCAGCGTCGATCCGGTCGGCAGGGAGACCTGGTTGATGATGATCCCCTGATCCTCATCGGGCAGGAAACCGCCCGGCAAGCGCAGGAAGACCAGTCCCATGCCGACCACGATCAGCCCATAGACCAGCATCGTCCGGCCCCAGCGGCGCTCGACCTTTTCCACCGCCACGCCATAGCGCACGACATTGCGGTCGAAGGTCCGGTTGAACCAGTCGAAGAAGCGGCCGAAGCGCGAGCCGAAAGGCCCCGTCCAGATATGGCTATGCCCCTTGGGGCGCAGGATCGTCGCGCAGAGCGCGGGAGTCAGGATCAAGGCCACCAGCACCGACAGCACCATCGCGGAAACGATGGTGATGGAGAATTGACGGAAGATCACGCCGGTCGACCCGCCAAAAAACGCCATCGGCAGGAACACCGCCGACAGCACCAGGCCGATGCCGATCAGCGCGCCGCTGATCTCGTCCATCGATTTTTTCGCGGCTTCCTTCGGACTGAGTCCCTCTTCCTGGATGATGCGCTCGACATTTTCGACCACGACGATGGCGTCGTCGACCAGCAGACCGATCGCCAGCACCATGCCGAACAGTGTCAGCGTATTGATGGTGAAACCCGCCGCATAGAGGATCGCCAGCGACCCCAGCAGCACCACCGGCACCGCAATGGTCGGGATCAGCGTGGCGCGCCAATTCTGCAGGAACAGGAACATCACCACGAAGACGAGCAGGGTCGCCTCGATCAAGGTGTGGACCACCTGCTCCACCGACAGTCTCACGAAGGTCGAATTGTCGACCGGGAAGTCATATTTGACCCAGCTCGGGAAGGTCTTGGACAGTTCGTTGATGCGGCTCTTGACGCCGTCAACGGTATCGAGCGCGTTGGCGCCGGGCGCCAGCCTGACGCCGAAACCGGCGGCCGGATGGCCGTTGAACTTCGCCCCGAAGCTGTAGCTCTCCGCACCCAGTTCGACCCGGGCGACGTCCGACAGATGAACGACCGACCCATCGCCGTTGCTGCGCAGTCTGATCTGGCGGAACTCTTCGGGCGTCTTCAGGCGCGACTGCGCCGTCACGGTGGCGTTCAGCGCCTGTCCCCTGGGCGAAGGCGTGCCGCCGATCTGGCCAGCCGAAACCTGCGCATTCTGCGCCCGGATGGCCGATTTGACGTCGCCCGTGGTGACGCCCAGGTTAGCCATCTTATAGGGGTCGAGCCAGACCCGCATCGCATATTGCGCGCCCAGCAACTGCGTGTCGCCCACGCCATTGACCCGGCTGACCGGATCCTGCAATGCCGACGCGACGAAATCGCCCGCATCCTGCTGGTCGTGAATGCCGTCATCGGCATAGACGGCCATGATCATCAGGAAGGTCGAGGTGGATTTGGTGACGCGCAACCCCTGCTGCTGCACTTCCTGCGGCAACAGCGGCGTCGCCTGGGCCAGCTTGTTCTGCACCTGGACCTGCGCGATGTCGGCGTCGGTGCCCTGCTCGAAAGTCAGGGTGATGGTCAGATTGCCGGCGGAATCGCTGCTTGAGGAGAAATAGCGGAGATTGTCGATGCCCTTGAGCTGCTGCTCGATGATCTGCGTCGTCGTGCTTTCCAGCGTTTGGGCGTTGGCGCCGGGATAAGTGGTGGAAATCGTCACCGCGGGCGGCGCGATGGCCGGAAAC
This sequence comes from Sphingobium sp. TB-6, assembly GCF_012927365.1. Lineage (NCBI taxonomy): Bacteria > Pseudomonadati > Pseudomonadota > Alphaproteobacteria > Sphingomonadales > Sphingobiaceae > Sphingobium > Sphingobium sp. TB-6. The sequence goes on from NZ_JABBGL010000006.1 coordinate 147,923, forward strand.
TGCGCCACGGCCAGCGACCGGAGCGCCAGCGCGCCGGCCAGCATGATGACGATGGCGATGACCCATGCGAAGATGGGCCTGTCGATGAAATAGCGGGCCATCGCTTACTTCGCTCCGCCGGAATTCGCTGGCTTCTGCGGAGCCGTCACCTGCTGCGGCGCGCCCGGCTTCACGACCGTTCCGGGGCGCAGGTTGACCAGCCCCTCGACGATCAGCCTGTCACCCGCCTTCAATCCCTTGGTGACGATCCATTTGTCGCCCACCGGCCGGTCGGTTTCGACCTGACGCAATTCGACCTTGTTGCCTGCCCCGACGACCATGGCCGTCGCCCGGCCTCGCGCATCGCGGGTGATGCCCTGCTGCGGTGCCAAGATCGCCTTGGTGCGCTGCCCCTCGACCAGCTTGGCGCGGACATACATGCCCGGCAGCAACAGCCCATCCGGATTGGCAAAGGTCGCGCGCAAAGTCACCGCGCCCGAACTGGGATCGACCGTCACTTCGGAAAATTGCAGCCGCCCCTCGATCGGATAGACGCTGCCATTGGGGAGCAGCAACTGCACCCGCGCCCCGTCGGCCGCGCTGACGCCACCCGCCTGCATCGCCTGCTTGAGATCGATGATCTGCGCCGCCGACTGGGTCACGTCGACATAGACGATGTCGGTCCGCTGGATCGTCGCCAGAGCGTCGGCTTGCCCGGCCTGCACCAGCGCACCCGGCGTGAACAGGGAGCGGCCGATACGCCCCGAAATCGGCGCCCTTATGCGCGTGAAATCCTGGTTCACCTGTGCGGCCTGCACCGCAGCCCGCTGTGCCGCGACATCGGCGCGTGCCTGTTGGGCGGCGGCGGCGGCATTGTCAGCCTCCTGCCGGCTGACCGCGTTGATGCCGACCAGCTCCTTATAGCGTTGCGCCTGCAAACCCGTGGCCCGGATCGATGCCTGCGACCGCGCCAACGCGCCCTGCGCCTGTCCCAAAGCCGCACGATAAGGGGCGTCCTCGATCTCGTAGAGCAGTTGGCCCGCCTGTACCAAGGCGCCTTCGGTAAACAATCTGCGACGGATGACACCATTAATCTGTGGTCTGACTTCCGCGGTTTCCATGGCTGCGATGCGACCCGGAAGCTCGGTCACGAGGGGCGCGGCCTCGACCGTCACGTTAACGATGCCGACTGCGGGGGGCGGCGGCGCCGGCTGCTGTTGCTGGCCGCAACCGCCCAGCGCCAGGGTCGATGCGCAAGCGAGCAGTCCGACAAATATCCCCTTTTGCATCGGTCGCTGCTCCGTTTCCCTAAAGCCGATCACTGGAATGAACGTTCATTCCGCTTGCGCCGCAGGTAGGAACCTGCCACAATTTGTTCAAGAGTAAAAAAGCCGGGATGAAGATTTTTGATTGCGCCGCAACATGAACGGACTGCCCGAGACCGCATATTGAACGCGGCCCGCGATCTGTTCGCCGCCAACGGTTTCCACCAAAGCGCAATGGCCGAACTGGCCACCGCCGCCCAAGTTTCCGTGGGCCAGATCTACCGCCTGTTCAAGGGCAAGGAAGATATTATCGAAGCCATCGTGAAAAGCGACATGCAGGAACGCGAAACGATCATATCGAGCTTGCAAACCCGCCTCGACGCGGGGGAGATCAGCATCGAGCGGACGTTCGAACTGCTGCTGCTGGAGGTCATGGACGATCCGCATGAGGCTCTGTCCTTCGACATATTGGCCGAAGCATTCCGCAATGCGCCGGTCCGCGACACCATCACCGACATGTGCAGGGGCTTGCGAAAGTCATTGGGCGATTTCGCCTGCGTCGCCAATCCCGACCTGTCCGGGGAAGCGCTGAAAAGCGCCGAGGAAATCATCCTGGCCTGCCTGTTCGGCCTTGGCCACCGCAGCCTGTCGGCGCCCGACATCAGCGCCGAACGCACCGCCAAGCGTGCCGCCTTCATGATCGTCGCCGCGCTCCGCGCCATGGACTGATCGGTCCGGCGTAGCTTCCGCTCCTTCCGTCGCGTTGCAGCAACGATTGGGGTGCGATGCAGCAACCATCTGCCGCTGTGAAGCATTCTCGCTCCCAAATCGTTCCGGGAGGCAGATAATGGGCATCAACGCATCGTTCGATCGCAGCTATTTCGAGGCTCGGCTTGACCGCAACCGCAGACTGGCGGCCCGCTCCAGAAATCCTGAAATCCGAGCGATCCACATGGAATATGTGCGCCTATACAGCCAGTTGCTGGAACAGTCGGGCCGCGCGCCGGCTTGAAAGCCCGCCAGGGGACGACACGGCCTGAGCCACCCACCCTATCGGGCGGCGACGCCATCGGGCAGCACCACTGCCGACCAGCTCTTGCCCGGCACCAGATATTTGGCCGCCAACGCCTGAAGATCGGCAGGCGTGACTGTCAGCATATCCTGCGCCATGGTCTGCATCGCCTGCACATAGCGCGGATCATGGGTCGCGCCCTCCATCTGGTTCATCCAGAAGGCATTGCCCGTCCCGGCGCGCATCAGCAATTGCCGCATCGGCGCCACCGCCCGCTGCAATTCATCCTCGCTCACCGGATTCCTAGCCAAATCGGCCGCCGTATCCTTCACCACGTCGTAGAAATAGTTGACACGATCGGGCCGCACCTGGCTCGTGACCAAAATATAGCCGCCGCTTTCATAGGAAAAAGGCCAGTTATTCTGAACGCTGGGCGAATAGGCAGCCCCCTCGGTCGAGCGCAGCTTGTCGAACAACCGATCGTTGAAGATCTGCGTCAATATTTCCAGTTGCCGCGCTTCTTTGGTCAGCGCAAAGCCGCCTGCTGTCGGCCAGGCCATCACCGCCGCCGCCTGTTCCTTATCGCCCTTGTGCCGCAGGATCACCGGCGCCTCGACATGGGCGGGAAAGCGCATGATCTTGTTCGCCGCCGGAACCGGCACTTCGGGCCGTGGCGGTAAAGCGCCGAAGGTTGCAGCGACAGCCGCGATGGCGTCATCCGCCTTCACCTGGCCGAAAATCTGGACCTCGATCGGCCCCGACGCCAACAGCGGCTCCCATGTCGCGCGGAAGGCCTGCGGCGTCAGCCCATCGATCTCCGCCCGCGAGGGCGTGCGGAAGCGCACATCCTTGTCATGCAGCAACCAGTTGAGATCGCGCGCCAGCACGGAATCGGGCGCCCGCGCCATCGCATCATAGGCGACCCCGGCACCCGTCTTCACCCTCGCGATCGGCGCAGGATCCCAACCGGGCGCGGCGAGCTTGGTCGCGAACAATTGAAGCTGATCCTTATAGTCCGCCGGTCGCGTGACCGCCTGCAATTCGAAGGCGTCGTCATCGATGGAAAAATCCATTCCCATGCGGCGTCCATTGGTGAGGTCATCCAGCTCCCGCTGCCCTAGCTTTCCGATCCCGCTCGCGACCAGCGCATAATCGGCGGCCCAGCCCGGCGCGGCTTTGGTCGGTGAAAAGGCCTGCTGGCCATGGCCGAAGCGGACATTGATCCGCACCTTCTCCGTCTCCGCATCATTGGCGAAAAGGGTGAGCTTCACGCCATTGGAGAAGATGATGCTTTCCATCCCCGGCAGGCCGATCGGCGTGCGACACACGACCTTGCCCGGCGCACCCAGTTTCGGCAGGTCGGCCATGGTCACGACCTTGTCATTCAGGCGCGCATTGGTCGCCGCCTTGACCGGAGCCGCTACGGCGGCGGCCAGCTTCGCATCGACGCCCGGCTGCACCTTCCCGGTGATCAGATGCGCCCGGAAAACGCCCGCCGAAAAGAGCCGCCGCGTCGAATCCAATATCTTTTGCGGCGTCATGCCCGACTTGCCGGAACGGAAGATGTCCAGAGCCGCCTGCGGGCTGACGGTGGTTTCGCGGATATCGACCGCGCTCACCAGATCGCTCGCCTGCTTGGCGCCCGCCTCGGTATCGGCATTTTCGACCTGGATGGCGAGCGCCGTATCCATCTGCGCATATTCGCGGTCGATTTCCAACTGGCTGGGCGGAACGGCCTTGGCGTCTTCTATGATGGCGCGGACATCGCCCAGCGCCTTCTCCCAATTTTCGCCGGTGGGCACGATGGTGACGAAAGTGCCGTCCACCGACCGGCTCACATCCTGCTGATCCACGCCCGCCTGCAGGAAGCTGCCGCCGCTGCGCGCAGCCTGCTCCAATCGACGGCTGATGATCTGAAGGGCCAACATGTCGGTCAGCTTGTCCTGATTATAGACGATGGTGTCCGCACGCGGCTTCCATGGCCGCAACCAGGCCATGGTAAGGCCGGTAGGCGCGCCGGGTTCCACCGTCACCCGGGTCGCGGGCGCCTTGGCGTCGGGCTCCCCGAAATCGGGCAACGGCGCGCCCTTGCCCGGCACGGTCCAGGATGCGAAATTATCCTTGATCAACTGCTCGGCCATGGCCGGGTCGATGTCGCCCGCGATTGAGATCACGGCATTTTCAGGGCGATACCAGCGCTGGTGGAAAGCCTCCATCTTCGCCGCCGTCACCGCATTCAGCGTCGCCACGGTGCCGATCGGGCTATGATCGGCCAAGGGCTGGCCAGCGAAGAAATGCCTTCGCGTCGCATCGGAAATCCGCATTTGCGGCCCATCGCCCTCGCGCTTTTCCGCCAGGACGACCGCCCGCTCGGCATTGACCGCGCTTTCCACGATGTTGGGATCGGCCATCATGCCGGACAGGATCTTAAGGCTTTCCCCCAGACTCGCCTGCGTCGCCTGCGGCAGATCGAGAGCGTAGGTGGTGCCGGTGGGCGTCGTCTGCGCATTGCTGTCGCTACCGAAGGTGACGCCCAGCCGCTGCCAGATGCGCTTGGATTCACCATCGGGCACATGGCGGGAGCCGCGGAAAGTCAGATGCTCCATGAAATGGGCGTAACCCAGTTCATCGGGCTGCTCCATCAGCGACCCGGCATCGATCCGCAGCCTGACCGAGACCTGCCCCGGTGGCACGCCGTTGCGTCGGATCGCATAGCGCAAACCGTTGGACAGCTCCCCAAAACGCCATGCCGGATCGATCGGCACATCGCTGTTTTCATAAAGCCATGGCCGGACTTGCGCCTTGGTCGATCCGGACGCGGCGGGATTGGCAACCGGGTCCGTTTTCGCGGCAAGAGGCGCGGAAACTCCCGAAAGCAGCAAGGCAAGGACGGACAGCGAAGCGGCAGAGCGCCGGAAGGAAAAGCTCATGGCCGCGCAGCCTAAAGAGATTTTCCTGAATGACCACTGACAAAGAGTGGGAGGCCAGAAACAAGGCGCACCGTGTTCCTGCGAAGGCAGGAACCCAGTTCAAACGGTAGAAACGCAATCAAACGGCGGAACTGGGCCCCTGCCTTCGCAGGAGCACAAAGCTCATGATCTCAACGTCCGCCCGTCCTCTGCACCGCGCCCTTATGCGCGCCGACGCCGCTGCCGCCGCGCCGGCGACGGAAGTTCTTCTTCGCGGGCTGGCCGGCTTCACCATCGGGGCGGTGTGCCCGCTCGGCATTGCCGCGCGGCTGCTTCTGCTGGTCCTGATAGCGGCGCTGACCATCGGCGCGCTTGGCCTTCTGCTCCGGCGTCTGCTCGCGGCCTTTGCGCGGCGGGGCCGCCTTGGGCATGTTACGCACCGCCTCGACGAAATTCTCCGGCAGAGGCACGATCTCCAGCTTCACCTTCGCCGTCCGCTCGATCGCTTTCAGATAAGGCCGCTCGTCGTCCGCCACGAAGCTGATCGCGATCCCTTCCGCCCCGGCGCGGGCCGTGCGGCCGATGCGGTGAACATATTGCTCGGGCACATTGGGCAGCTCGAAATTGATGACATGGGACACGCCCGAAACGTCGATCCCACGTGCCGCGATGTCGGTTGCTACCAACAGCTTCACTTGGCCATGGCGGAAAGCCTGCAAGGCGGTGGTCCGCTGCGCCTGGCTCTTGTTGCCATGGATGGCGACGGCCTGAATTCCCGCCCCTTCCAGAAAGCGCACGACGCGGTCCGCGCCATGTTTCGTACGCGTGAAGATCAGCGCGCGGTCGATATCCTCGCTCCTGACCGTCAGGTTGAGCAACGCCTGCTTCTCCATCTGATTGACGAAGGTCGCCTGCTGACGGACCCGCTCCGCCGTGGTCGACTGCGGCGCGACGCTGACCTTTACCGGATCGCGAAGGAACTGCGCGGCCAGCGCCTCGATCTCACCCGGCATGGTGGCGGAGAAGAAGAGGTTCTGCCGTTCCTTGGGCAGCAGCTTGGCGATGCGTTTCAAGGGATGGATGAAGCCCATGTCCATCATCTGGTCGGCTTCATCGAGGACGAAAATCTCGGTATCCTTGATGGTGAAAGCCCGCTGGTCGATCAGGTCGAGCAGACGGCCCGGCGTCGCGACGACGATATCGACGCCCCGGCCCAGTGCGCGGATCTGCTTGTTGATCGGCACGCCGCCAAACACGACCTCCACCGACAGCTTCATGAAACGGCCATAGTCGCGGAAGCTCTGCGCGATCTGCGCCGCCAGTTCGCGCGTGGGAGAAAGCACCAGCATCCGGCAGCCCTGAAGCGGCGTCGGTTTGGGGTTGCGGGCGAAATGGTCAAGGCTCGGCAGCGCGAAGGCCGCCGTCTTGCCGGTGCCGGTCTGCGCGATGCCGCACAGATCCTTGCCCTTCAGCAAAACGGGAATGGCCTGCGCCTGGATGGGGGTGGGCAAAGCATATTTCTTGGCGGCGAGCGCCTTCAGGATCGGCTCGGCAAGGCCAAGGTCGGTAAATTGCATGGATGATAACTCACAAGTCGGCCCCGGCGCCTTCCGGCATGGCCGGGACGCAAGGCGGGTTACGAAACGACCCGCGTGAAAAGGGAAGCCTCAAAGCTTGGCGCAGACTTTCATTGGCCGGCCCCGATGCCTGTCGGCCGGAGCGATCACGCTGCCAATCGCTGAAAGGGCGATTAAGCCCAACTGCTGCGCTGCAGCGCGTATGGCGGGAATGTCGGGGAAAAGCAAGCGGTAGATGGCGTTGGTGGTGACGTGACCGAAAATGATGGAGATATGTTCGTCATCCCAGCGTTCGCCGGGATGACGATTTAACTTGCCGGCGAAGGCCCGCCTAAAGCGTCACTTCCACATGCTTGCTGCGCATCTCGTCGCGCACATCGCCGCCGAACATCTGACGGAACATCCCACCCAACGACATATCCGCACGCCAGATTTCGGCGCGCCCCAGGTCGAAGCGGAGCATCAGCAAGTGCGGATCCTGCCGTCCTCCAGGATACCAGCTCACAACATCATGGGTCCAATAGCGGTCGATCACCGCCGGGTCCGTCTCCTCGACCAGCGTGCCGTCGATGCAGGCGAACAGGAAATGCCCCTTGGCGACGAACTGCGCCATCGCCGGCCCGCCCTGCGCCAATCGGTTCTCGCGCGTCGTGTAGAACCAGAAACAATGGCTCGCGCCGGGATCGAGCTGTGCCGTCATCGGCATGCTATGGTCCTGCGCCCCCTGCAGACCCATCATTACAAACGGGCTTTGCGCAAGCTCTGTCCAGAAACGATGGCGGATGTCGGCCTCATTGCTCATCTTCTCTCTCCTTCGATCTCACACGGGACTCAATCGACGGGGCCAAGCGAAGCTCCGGCATTCAATTTAGCACGAAAGCTTGATCTTGCGCAGTCTTCTCTCCACATAACGCGCATGTTGATCGAGACTGAAACGACGCCCAATCCGGCCACCGTCAAATTCATCCCTGGCCGCGTGGTCATGGGCATGGGCACCCGCGATTTCGCCACGCCGGAGGAAGCGGAAGCCTCTCCTCTGGCGTCTGCGCTCTTTGGCCTGGGCGATGTGACGGGCGTGTTCTTCGGCGGCGACTTCATTTCCGTCACCATCGCGCCAGGCTCGCAGTGGAGCGACGTGAAGCCGGACATCCTCGCCACCCTGCTAGAACATTTCTCGGCCAATATGCCGCTGTTCACACCGGGTTCGGCCGGCGAAATCTTCGTGCCGGAAGAGGAGGAATTTGCCGACGATCCCGAAGACGCGGAAATCGTCGCGCAGATTCGTGAGCTGATCGACACCCGCGTCCGCCCCGCCGTGGCCAATGACGGCGGCGACATCATCTATCGCGGCTTCGACAAGGGCACCGTTTATTTGAGGATGCAGGGCGCCTGTTCGGGCTGCCCCTCCTCCACCGCGACGCTGAAAAACGGCATCGAACAATTGCTTAAACATTATGTCCCCGAAGTGACCGAGGTTCGCGCCGTCTGATCGGGCGCGGCCAATTGGCAAATCGATCCCGATCGACTAACCGCTGATCCAAGCGTCGCATCGGGCGAGCGGTCTACAGGGGTTTTCTTTGCGCATATTGGTCATCGACACCGCGACGCAAGCGCTGTCCGTGGCGCTGCTCGATGACGGCGCCCCCATCGGCCATTTTCATGAAATCGTTGGCCGGGGCCATGCCGAAGCGCTGCTGCCTGCCATCGCCGCCATGCCCGGCGGCGGGAAAGCCGATGCGATCGCTGTCGATGTCGGTCCCGGCAGCTTCACCGGCGTTCGCATAGGCATCGCCGCCGCCCGCGCACTGGCGCTGGCCTGGGGCATTCCGCTGCACGGCTATGGCGCGCTGAGCCTGATCGCGGCCAAGGCGGGCGTCGGACATGAGAACGAGTCCATCACCGTGACCATCACCGGCGGCCATGGCGAGCTGTTCTGGCAGAGCTTCTCCGCGGACGGGCTCACGCCGCTTACCGCTCCAGCCTCCACGCCGATCGCGCTACTGGCGGAGCAACTGACCCATCCATTGCTGTACGGCACGGGCGCCGAAGCCCTGGTGACGGCGCGAGGCCATGGCACGGCGGTCAGCCTCTATCCCGATGCCGCCGACTATCCGCTGGTCGCCGGGCTTCCCCCACTCCCTCCCTCCCCCATTTATTGCCGCGATGCCGACGCCCGTCCAATGACGGAACGGACAGCACCATGATCCCCGGCCTGACCCTCGACACCTATGAACAGGGCGAGCGCAACGCGATGAGCGACGCCATGGACGTCATGGCCCGCGCATTCGACCCGGCCTATGGTGAAGCGTGGACTCTGCCCCAGCTTTCCGGCGTGATGACGATGCCGGGCACCTGGCTTACCATCGCCCGGATCGACGCCGCGCCGCTGGGTTTTGCGCTGGTCCGGTCAGTACTCGATGAATGCGAGCTGCTGTTGCTGGCGGTCAGCCCGCTCTGGCGCGGCCGGGGCATCGGGGAAGCTCTTTTGCTCGACAGCCTCAGGACAGCGCGCAAGCGGGGCATTACATCGATGAATCTCGAAGTTCGGGCGTCCAATACAGCAATAAGGCTATATGAAAAAGCCGGGTTCGAATATGTACACCGTCGTCCCGGTTACTATCGCGGCAATGACGGACAACTTCATGACGCGCTAAGCTTTCGTATCGATATGCTTAGATGATTTAAATCCACTCTTGCAAAACAGAAACCATCGGTATAGCTGACCCGTGCCGCTCCTGAAATGATTTTCCCCGGGCGGGTCGCATAACCAATAGCCTTCGCAAGGAAAAGAAATGGAAATCGAATCAGCGCAGAGCGAATTGCTCATTACTTTGACGTCGGATATTGTCGCGGCCCATGTCTCGAACAACAGCGTCGCCGTCTCTGACGTATCTACCCTGATCCAGAATGTACATGCCGCGCTTTCGGGCCTCACCACGCCGGCCGCCGTGCCGGAAGTGAAGCCGGAACCCGCGGTGTCGGTCCGCTCGTCGATCAAGCCCGACTACATCATCTGCCTGGAAGACGGCAAGAAGCTCAAGATGCTGAAGCGTCACCTGATGACTCATTATCAGATGACGCCGGATGATTATCGCGCCAAGTGGAGCCTGCCGGCCGATTATCCGATGGTCGCGCCCAACTATGCCGAACAGCGCCGCAGCCTGGCGAAGAAGATCGGCCTGGGCACCAAGCGCCGCCGGACCCGCGCCGCGAAATAAGCCCGCGAACCGCAGGCAAAAGCCCATGCAAAGGGGTGCGCCAACCGCGCGCCCCTTTTATACTAGGACAAAAGCCGCTAGGTTCCCTCCCGACTTACGCAAATTTCAGCCAAGTGAGCCTGCATGAACCGCAAGATCGACGTCGAAGCCCTTTGTCACGAAAAGGGTCTGCGCATCACCGAACAGCGCCGCGTCATCGCCCAGGTGCTGAGCGACGCCAGCGACCATCCGGATGTCGAGGAGCTGCACAGGCGATCCGCGGCGATCGATCCGGGCATTTCCATCGCCACCGTCTACCGCACCGTTCGCCTGTTCGAAGAAGCAGGCATATTGGATCGCCATGATTTCGGTGACGGCCGCGCCCGTTATGAGGCGGCGCCTGAATCCCACCACGATCATCTGATCGATGTCGAAACCGGCAATGTCATCGAATTTGTCGATCCTGAACTGGAGCAGTTGCAAAAGCAGATCGCGGAAAAGCTGGGCTTCCGCCTGGTCGACCACCGGATGGAACTCTATGGCGTCGCGCTCGACCGCAAGAACTGAGGCGGCTTGAGCAGACTCCGCCGCATCACGCGCACCGGGGCGCTGGCCGCCAGTCTGCTGCTCTGCCTTCTGCCCCATCTGCTGTGGAGCGCCGCCGGGCGGCGTTCGCCCTGGCCACGGCGCTTTCTGGCAATGGCGGCACGATCCGTCGGCGCACGCGTGCGGATCGAGGGGCATCCCTTCCACGGCGACAGCTTCATCATCGCCAATCATGTCAGTTGGGTCGACATATTGGCCTTGGGCGGCGCGACCGGATCGGCCTTCGTCGCGCATGACGGCATAGCCGGATGGCCGCTCATCGGCTGGCTGGCCGCCCAGAACAACACGCTGTTTGTCGCCCGCAACAGGCGCGGCGCGCTTTCATCGCAGCTCGACGCCTTGCGCGCCGCACTTGCCGGGCACCAGCCGGTCGCACTCTTTCCCGAAGGCACGACCAGCGACGGCACTGGCCTGCTGCCGTTCAAGCCCTCCCTGCTCGCGGTCCTATTGCCGCCTCCGCGCTCGGTGCGGATTCAGCCCGTCCATATCGACTACGGCCCGGCAACGGCCGAGATTAGCTGGCACAGCAACGAACCGGCGGGCGCGAATGCCAAGAGATTGCTGGAACGCAAGGGCCGGCTCGACGTCACCTTGCGCTTTCTGGAGCCTTTCGACCCGGCAATCTGCCCGGATCGCAAGGCTTTGGCGGCCATGACACGGGAAAGAATTGCCGCCAGCATCGCGACGCACCTGCCGCCTTTTACTTAAGGCGCGCGCCTTGTATAGCTGGACCGCATGAATCGGTACGACGCCCCAAAGACTCCAACGACATTCCACGTCAAATCCTTCGGCTGCCAGATGAACGTCTATGATGGCGAGCGCATGGCCGAGATGCTGGGAGAGCGCGGCATGACCGCAGCCACCGAGGGTAGTGAGGCCGATCTCGTCATCCTCAACACCTGTCACATCCGCGAAAAGGCGGTGGACAAGGTCTATTCCGACATCGGCCGCCTGACCCGCGAGGACGGCACGCGCCCGATGATCGCGGTCGCGGGCTGCGTCGCCCAGGCGGAGGGCAGCGAGATTCAGCGCCGCGCCCGCAATGTCGATATCGTCGTCGGCCCGCAGGCTTACCATCACCTGCCCGACCTGATCGACAAGGCCGGTCGCGGCGAGCAGGCCGTCGATACCGACATGCCGCTCGCCTCAAAATTCGGCGCCCTGCCCGCCCGGACCAAACAGGCACGGCCCACCGCCTTCCTGACGATCATGGAAGGCTGCGACAAATTCTGCACCTATTGTGTCGTGCCCTATACGCGCGGCGCGGAAATCAGCCGCACATGGTCCGCGATCCTCGATGAGGCGATGGCACTCGTCGACGGCGGCGTGCGCGAGATCACGTTGCTCGGCCAGAACGTCAATGCCTGGACCGGCGAGGACGGCAAGGGCCGGATGCAGGGCATGGACGGCCTGGTCCGCGAACTGGCGAAGATCGACGCCCTCAAACGCATCCGCTACACCACCAGCCATCCCAACGACATGAGCGACGGCCTGATCGCCGCCCATGGCGACGAACCCAAGCTGATGCCCTTCCTCCATCTGCCGGTGCAGTCGGGCAATGACCGGGTGCTGAAGGCCATGAACCGCAGCCACAGCGCCGACAGCTATCTCCGCATCATCGAGCGGGTCCGCGAAGCCCGCCCGGATATCGCGCTGTCGGGCGATTTCATCGTCGGCTTCCCCGGCGAGACCGACGCCGAGTTCGAAGACACGCTGAAAATCGTGGAACAGGTCCGCTACGCGCAATGCTATAGTTTCAAATATAGTTCGCGCCCCGGCACGCCCGCCGCCGACATGGACGGCCAGATCCCGGCGGAGGTGATGGACGAACGCCTCGCCCGCCTGCAAGCCGCGATCAACCGCCATCAGGTCGAATTCAACACCGCCACCGTCGGTCGCCGCACTGACATCTTGCTCGAGCGCAAGGGCCGTCATCCCGGCCAACTCATCGGCAAGACGCCATGGCTCCAATCCGTCCATGTCACCGCGCCCGACCTTGGCATCGGGGACATGGTCGAAGTCGATATCATCAGTGCCGGCCCGAACAGTCTGGCCGGCGAACCTAGCAGGAGGAAGGCCGCTTGAACCTAAAACCAGTCGTTCCCGTGACAACGGGAACCCATCTCCGAACCTGTCCGCCAGGCTCAAAGAGGAGGAGATGGATACTCGCCCATGCGAGTGTGACGGGTGAACAGGGAGGCTGCTGAATGTCCAAGAAACCGAACCAGAACCACCGCACCGACGTCGCTGAACGCGCGCGGCTGGAAGTCATTTTCGACCGCCCGCACCTGCTGGGCGCACTCTTCGGGCAATATGACCAGAATCTGGTGGCCATCGAAAACCGCCTGGGCGTCTATATCGCGGCGCGCGGCAACAAGCTCCAGATCGAGGGCGAGGCCGAAGCCGCCGCCCGCGCCCGCGACGTGATGACCGGGCTCTATAACCGCATCGTCGCCGGGCAGGAAATCGACGCCGGGGCGGTCGAGGCGGTCATCGCCATGTCCGCCGAACCGACGCTGGACGGCATCATCCGCCATGACGTGGCCGAACCGCCCAAGGTGATGATCCGCACGCGCAAGAAGACGATCGTCCCGCGCTCCGCGACACAGGTGACCTATATGGAAGCGCTCACCCGCAACGACATCATCTTCGCGCTTGGCCCGGCAGGCACCGGCAAGACCTATCTCGCCGTCGCGCAGGCGGTGAGCCAGCTCATCACCGGCAGCGTCGACCGCCTGATCCTCTCTCGCCCCGCGGTCGAGGCGGGCGAGCGGCTGGGCTTCCTCCCCGGCGACATGAAGGAAAAGGTCGACCCCTATCTCCGCCCGATCTACGACGCGCTCTACGACACGCTCCCCGCCGAGCAGGTCGAACGGCGTATCGCATCGGGCGAGATCGAGATCGCTCCCCTCGCCTTCATGCGCGGCCGGACCCTTGCCAACGCCTTCATCGTCCTCGACGAAGCGCAGAACACGACCATCGCCCAGATGAAGATGTTCCTGACCCGCTTCGGTGAAGGCAGCCGCATGGTCATCTGCGGCGATCCGCGTCAGGTCGACCTGCCGCAACCGGGCATTTCGGGCCTGGCCGATGCCGTCACGCGGCTGGAGGGGGTGGACGGCATCTCCGTGGTGCCCTTCGGCATTGCCGATGTGGTCCGTCATCCGGTCGTCGGCCGCATCGTCCAGGCCTATGAGGGGCCGGATGCCTGAAATATGTTACCGTTCGTGGAGTTCGAACAATGATTGAAGTCGCCGTCCTCCACGAACGGGGCTGGCCCGATACCGACTGGGAATTGCTCGCCCAACGCGCGGTGGTCGCCGCGATCACGCATAGTCCCTATGCCGCCTTCGCTGCTGACGAGGCGCTGTATGAGGTCGCGGTCAAACTCACCACCGACGAGGAAGTCCACCAGCTCAACCGCGCCTATCGGGACAAGGACAAGCCGACCAACGTCCTGTCCTTCCCGATGGTGCAGTCCGACCTGCTGGAAGCCACCGCCAACACCGACGATGGCGAAGTCATATTGGGCGATATCGTGCTGGCGGAGGGCGTCTGCGCGGCGGAAGCCGCGGAAAAAGGCATTTCTATTGCCGATCATGCGACCCATCTCATCATTCATGGGACTTTTCATTTGCTGGGATATGATCATATGGAGGACGCCGAGGCCGAAGCGATGGAAGCGTTGGAGACGCAATCGCTGATCAGCCTGGGCATTTCCGATCCTTATGGGGATCGTTAGATTCATATTTTTGAAACAGGGGAACAGGAAGTAAAATGGCTGAAGGCAGTCCGAAGGACGGCAACGGTTCCAAGGAATCGGACAGTAGTAGCCACGAAGGCGGTTTATGGAGCGGCCTGAAGTCGCTGCTTTTCGGTGAAGAAGAGAGCCACAGCCTCCGCCGCGAGTTGGAGGATGCGCTCGACGAATATGATGAGGATGAGCAGGAGGAAGGCGCTTCCCCCCCTGCCAAGGGCGACCTCTCCGCGATCGAGCGCCAGATGGTCCGCAACCTCCTTCATTTTTCCGAACATACGGTCGACGACGTGGCTGTGCCCCGGGCGGACATCATCGCCATCGAGGAAAAGGCGAGCTTCGCGGATCTTGCGGCATTATTCGCGGAGGCCGGGCACAGCCGTATCCCGGTCTATCGCGAAAATCTGGACACCATTGTCGGCATGATCCACATCCGCGACGCCTTCGCGATCCTGGCGGGCAAGGCGCCGGTTCCCGATACGCTGGAACCGCTGATCCGCCAACCGCTCTATGTCCCTGAAAGCATGGGGGCGCTGGACCTGCTCGCGGAGATGCGCGCCAAACGTACCCATCTCGCCATCGTGCTGGACGAATATTCGGGCACCGAGGGGCTGCTTACCTTCGAGGATCTGGTCGAGGAAATCGTCGGTGAGGTCGAGGACGAGCATGACGAAGAGCCCGAGGCGATGCTGGTCCCGCTGCAAGGCGGCATCTGGGAAGCCGATGCCCGCGCCGAGTTGGAGGATGTCGCCAAGGAAATCGACGAAAAGCTGGCCGATATCGAGGAAGATGTCGACACGCTGGGCGGACTTGCCTTCGTGATTGCAGGCAGGGTTCCGGAACCCGGCGAAATCATCGAGCATGAGGAAAGCGGCTGGAAACTCGAAATCCTCGCCAGCGACGGCCGCCGCGTCAGCCGCCTGCGCCTCCACCCGCCTGCGGAACGGGAAATAGAAGACGGCGTGTGATTTTGGGGTGCCGGTTGGAAAGACTGAGGTTCGGCCTGAGCATGCCGGCGGCATAGGGTGGATTCCGGCCCTTACCATAGTCGTCATTCCCGCGAAGGCGGGAATCGATCTCTTGAACTAACCGCTTGACGCCACGTTGGGAGATGGATTCCCGCCTTCGCGGGAATGACGGAAGCAGATAGTCCCCTATTGGCCAATTACACCCTTAACCGATGGGCGCGAAATATTAAGAGCTTGGCGCTAGCTCGACTTCCCGAAGGCGCGGCAGGGCGGGGCAGGTTTATCGATGCGGCAGGAAAGGCGGGCATTCATGCAGGCGGGTCGTCCGATCGCGGCCGACATGCCGTGGACGGCCCTCGAAATGCGGCTCTACGCCTTGATCTGCATCGCCACCCTGTTCTTCGCCTGCGTCACGCCGCCGTTTCAGGCACCCGACGAAAATCAGCATTATATGAAAGCCCTGCTGCTTTCCGAGGGCGGCATCCTGACCGAACAACGCGG
Organism: Sphingobium sp. TB-6; assembly: GCF_012927365.1. Taxonomy (NCBI): domain Bacteria; kingdom Pseudomonadati; phylum Pseudomonadota; class Alphaproteobacteria; order Sphingomonadales; family Sphingobiaceae; genus Sphingobium; species Sphingobium sp. TB-6. The sequence goes on from NZ_JABBGL010000006.1 coordinate 163,694, forward strand.
CGCGATGATCGGGGCGGAGCTGCCCCGAGCCGCCATCGACCTGCACGACGTTCATTTTCCGACCCGCGTCTCGCCCAATCCCCGCCTGTTCGATCGCGATATGCTGAACGAGGCTTGGCACGCCGGCGCTTCTCAGCCTGACGGGCGCCGCTTTGCCGATTTTCCCAATGTGGCGAACTATGCGCCCACGCTTTACCTGCCCGGCGCGACCGGCCTGGCGATTGGCGACCGGCTGCTGGGCCTGCCACGCCTCGGCGCCTTCTATGGCGGCCGGATGGTCAATGCCATTTTCGCGCTGGCTATGCTCGGCGCGGCGCTCAGCGTCCTTCCCTTCGGCCGCAACGCCATGCTAGCCACGGCGCTGCTGCCGACTTTCTGTTATCAAAATGGTTCGCTCTCGCCCGATGCGGTCATTAATGGAACAGGCTTTCTCGGCCTCGCTCTGGCGCTGCGGGTCGGCTTCATGGGATGGACCGGCAAGCGCGGCCTCGCGCTCTATCTGACGGCGCCGCTGCTGGCGTTGGCAAAGGGCGTCTATCTGCCGCTGATGGCCGCCGGATTGCGCTGGCCCGAAAGCCGTCGCGATCTGCGCGCCTGGGCGATTCTTGCCGCGATGGCGGTCGGCGCGCTGGCTTTTCTTCTCTGGATGAAGTTTTCCGGGGGCAGTCAGGCGCTCTATCATATCGTCTCCCGCAAGACTGGCGAGACGGTCATGACCGCACCGCTTGACCAGCAATTGGCCGTGATCCTTCGCGATCCCCTCGCCTATCTCCATATCCTCGCGACCAGCATGACCGAGCGCGCGCCTGTCTATGCGCTCCAGATCGTGGGCCGTTTCGGCTGGAACGCGATCCTGCTGCCGTTGCTGGCCTATCCGCTGGCGCTGGCGATGCTCTGCGCGGCGATCCTCAGCGGATCGGGCATGCGCTTTTCGTTTGGTCAAAGGCTCTGGTGGCTCGTCATCGTTGCGGGCGTCGCGCTGCTGATCGAAACCGCCATGTATCTGACCGGCACCCCGCTCGACGCCGACTATATTCAGGGAACGCAGGGCCGCTATTTCCTGCCCCTGCTGCCGCTGGCTTTGATGGCCTTCATGCCTGCGGAGCCAATCCGGGGCGCTCGCGCCCTGTTCGCCGGATCGGCGCTGCTGTTGCTGTCAATCGCCGCCGCGACCGTGTTCGACAGCTTCTGGGTCCATGGCTTCTTCACCGCCGACGGCATGCCGCCGCATCATAGCCTGACCCGCGCCCTCACCCTGCCCTCGCCGCGCTGGTAGCCAGACGACGCAGAACGCCAGCCAGCCCAACCCCTCGATCCATCCGGCCAGCACGTCGCTCGGCCAATGCACGCCCAGCCAGACACGGCTGGTCCCGATCAGCGCAACCGCCAGCGCCGCCCCGACATAGGCGGAGCGCCGCCCGGCCAGCATCGCCAGCGCGCCGAAGAAGATCATGTTTCCTGCCGCATGGCCGCTCGGGAAACTATAGCCGTGCACGATGTCGAGATGCCGCAGCAGATCGGGCCGTGGTGCCGCAAAGACCTGCTTGAGCGCTAGATTGAGCAGCGTCCCGCCGATGACCACCCACAGCAGCCAGAAGGCGCGCCCCCGCGCATCGCCCCATAGACCGACGAAACACACACCCAATAGCGCAAAGCGTCCCGCCGTGCCGCCCACTGCCGACGCCAATTGCATGGTCCCGGTGACGGGAGCGCCCGCGCCGCTGTCCCGCGCCCGCCCCGCCATTCCCATCAGCGTGACATTCAGGCCGTCCAACATCCCCTGGCGCTGAACCAGCGCAATCGCCAAAACGCAAAAAAGCGCGAGAGCCAAAGCTCCCGCGCCTTTTACGACGCCCAAATGCCGATCAGATATGGAGCGCGCGCCCATAAGCGGCCAGCACGCTTTCATGCATGGATTCCGAGATGGTCGGATGCGGGAAGACGGTATGCATCAATTCCGCCTCGGTCGTCTCCAGCGTCTTGCCGACGGTGAAACCCTGAATCATCTCTGTCACTTCCGCGCCAACCATATGCGCGCCCAGCAATTCGCCGGTCTTTGCGTCGAACACTGTCTTGGTGAAGCCCTCGGCCTCGCCCAACGCGATCGCCTTGCCGTTGCCGATGAAGGGGAACATGCCGACCTTCACCTCATAGCCCGCTTCCTTGGCCTTGGCTTCGGTCAGGCCCACAGACGCGATCTGCGGATGGCAATAGGTGCAGCCCGGAATGTTGCGCACGTCCATGGCGTGGGGATGCTTGCCCGCAATCGCCTCGGCCGCGATCACGCCCTCATGGCTCGCCTTGTGCGCCAGCCATGGCGGCGCGGTGACATCGCCAATGGCCCAGATGCCGTCGACATTGGTCTTGCAGGCGGGATCGGTGATGATATGGCCGCGCTCGGTCTTCACGCCCAGCGTCTCCAGTCCGATATTCTCGGTATTGGGGACGATGCCGATGGCGACGATGACATGGCTGTACTCGCCATTGACGATCTTGCCGTCCTTGCCCTTGATCGCGGCCTTGACGCCGTTCGCGCCGACTTCCAGCTTCTCGACGCCAGCGCCGGTCATGATGGTCATGCCCTGCTTCTTGAGCGCCTTTTCAAGGAAGGCGGAAACATCGGCATCCTCGACCGGCACGGCGCGGTCCAGCATCTCCACCACGGTCACATCCGCGCCCATATCATTATAGAAGCTGGCGAACTCGATCCCGATCGCGCCCGAACCGATGACCAGCAGCTTGGTAGGCATTTCCGGCGGGGTCATGGCATGGCGATAGGTCCACACCCGCTTGCCATCCGCCGGGGCGAAGGGCAGGTCGCGGGCGCGGGCGCCGGTGGCGACGATGATGTTCTTCGCCGTCAGTTCCTCGGTCTTGCCGTCCTTGGTGACGCTGAGCTTGCCTTTCGCGACCAGCTTGCCGTCACCCATATGGACGGTGATCTTGTTCTTCTTCATCAGATGCGTGACGCCCTGATTGAGTTGCTTCGCCACGCCGCGCGAACGCTTCACCACCGCCTCGATATCGGCGCTGATCTTCTCGGCGGCCAGGCCATAATCCTTGGCATGCTGCATATAATGGAAGATTTCCGCCGAGCGCAGCAGCGCTTTGGTCGGGATGCAGCCCCAGTTCAGACAGATACCGCCCAGATTCTCGCGCTCAACGATGGCGGTCTTCAGACCCAATTGGGCTGCGCGGATCGCGGCCACATAGCCGCCGGGGCCGGAGCCCAGAACGATGACATCGTAATTCTCAGCCATGATCAAACTCGCTTTTCTTTGAAATATGTCACGCCGCCGGAGGGGTGAAGGGCGGCACGGAACGGGGCTGGCGATCCTCTCCGATCGCCACGAAGGTGAAGGTCGCCTTGGTCACGCGGTAGGACCGGTCATCATGGCGCGCGCGCCGCCAGGCCTCGACGGCAATGCTCATCGACGTCCGCCCGACGGAAACCAGCTTGGCGAAGACCGACACTTCATCGCCCACGACGACGGGACGAAGGAAGGACATGCCTTCCACCGCGATCGTCACGGCGCGCCCATGGCTATGCCGGGCGGCGACGGAACCCGCCGCCGAGTCCATCAGGCTCATCAGCCAGCCACCGAAAATATCCCCATAGGGATTGGTGTCGGAAGGCATGGCGATGACGCGCACCGCCGGGCTGTCCGCCGGCGGCTGCTCGTCCTGTCCAGCCATCAGGCCAGCATGCCGATCGGGTTTTCGACCAGCTCCTTGAAGACCTGCATCAGGCGGGCTCCGTCGGCGCCGTCGATGGCGCGGTGGTCGAAGCTGCCGGTGGCCGACATGACGGTCGCGATCTGGAGGGAGTCATCGATAACGAAGGGCCGCTTCTCGCCCGCGCCGATGGCCAGGATCATGCCCTGCGGCGGGTTGATGACGGCTTCGAACTGCTTGATGCCGAACATGCCCATGTTGGAAAGCGACGCGGTGCCGCCCTGATATTCCTCCGGCTTCAGCTTGCCGTCCTTGGCGCGGCTGGCGAGATCCTTCATCGCGGTCGAAATCGCGGCGACGCCCTTGCTGTCGGCGCCGGTGATGATCGGCGTGATCAGCCCGCCGGGGATCGACACGGCCACCGAAATGTCGGCGCGCTGGAACTGCAGCATCTGGTCGCCGGCGAACTGCACATTGCACTCCGGCACCTGGATCAGCGCGACGCCCAACGCCTTGATCAGCAGATCGTTGACCGACAGCTTGACGGCCCGCGATGCCAGACCCGCGTTGAGTTCGCCACGGAGCCTCAGCAGCTTGTCGAGCTGAACGTCCACGGTCAGGTAGATGTGCGGCACCTGCTGCTTGGATTCGGTCAGGCGGCGTGCAATCGTCTTGCGCATGCCGCTGAGCTTGATGACCTCGTGCGGGATGCCGAAATCCTGCGCGGCTGCCGGGGCGACCACCGGGGCAACGGCCGACGCGGTGGCGGGAGCCGGAACAGCAGCCTTTGCAGAGGGCGCAGCGCCCTCAAGATCGGCCTTCACGATACGGCCATTGGGACCGGAACCCGCCAGAGCGGAGAGATCGAGACCCTTCGCCTCCGCCAGACGGCGGGCGAGCGGACTGGCCTTCACGCGGCTGTCGACGGCCTGGGCAGGCGCGGGATCGGCCTTGACCGCAGGGGCAGGCGCGGCGGCCTCCGCCTTGGCGGGGACGGGATCGGCCTTGGGCGCAGCCGTCGCCTTGGGAGCGGCATCGCCCTTCGCGGCTTGCGACACATCCTCGCCTTCCTCGGCAATGATGGCGATCACGGTGCCGACCTTCACGCCTTCGGACCCTTCGGCCACCAGGATCTTCGCCACGATGCCTTCATCGACGGCTTCGAATTCCATCGTCGCCTTGTCGGTCTCGATCTCGGCCAGCAGATCGCCGGACGAAACCGTATCGCCCTCCTTCACCAGCCACTTCGCCAGCGTCCCTTCTTCCATGGTCGGGGAAAGGGCAGGCATCTGGATCGTTTTGCTCATGGGTGGACGGCCTCTCATTTTTATCGGGCATGGGGCAATGAGGTTCGTTTCGGCGCTTTGGCCGGAACGGTCAAGGCCAAGCCTTGCGTGCAGGCCGATAATCAGCCACATTTCACCAGTCTGGTTCATGGCTAACCATATGGGTTCAGCACACACCCGTGACGATGAAGACCAAACGGTCGTTACCCTATGAGGACGCAACAGATGCGGACATATCTGGTTGTCGTGGACGAATCGCCCGAGGCGGAAACCGCGCTCCGCTTCGCTGCCCGACGCGCCGCCAAGACGGCGGGCGCCGTCCGCATCCTGGCCCTCATCCCGCCTGCCGAATTCGTCCAATGGGGCGGCGTGCAGGCGACGATGGAGGATGAAGCCCTGCAACGCGCCGAAGCGCTGGTGACGAGCGCGGCGGGTACGCTGACCGACGAGTCCGGCATCCGCCCCAGCATCACCGTGCGCCAGGGCGATCCGGTGACGATCGTGCGCCATACGCTGGAGGAGATGGACGATGTCGCGGCGCTGGTGTTGGGCGCCGCCGCCAGCGGTCATCCGGGCGTTCTCGTCTCCCACTTCGCGGGCGCCGACGCAGGCAAGCTGCCCTGCCCGATCATGGTCATACCCGGCGGCCTGGACGCCGAAGCCATCGACCGGTTGAGTTAGCACGCGCCTATTTTTTGAGGCGGTAGCCCGTCCGGAACATCCAGCCGATGACGCCAAGGCAAAGCGCCAGCATCCCCGCGATGAACAGCAGGCTGAACTCTATCCCCACATCGCCCCGCCCGAAAAAGGTCCAGCGGAAGCCGGAGATCAGATAGACGATCGGGTTGAACAAAGTGATCGTCCGCCACGGCTCCGCCAGCATGTGGATCGAATAGAAGGCGCCGCCCAAAAATGTCATCGGCATGATGATCAGCAGCGGGATCACCTGCAACTGCTCGAAACTCTGCGCCCAGATGCCCAGGATGAAACCGAACAGGCAGAAGCTGATAGCGATCAGCATCATGAAGGCCATCATCGCCAGCGGATGGGCGACATGGATGTCGACGAACAGATGCGCGGTCACGAAGATGATCGTGCCGACGATCAGCGACTTGGTCGCCGCCGCCCCGACATAGGCGATGATCGTTTCGACTGCCGAAACGGGGGCCGACAGCAATTCATAGATGGTGCCGGTGAATTTCGGCATATAGATGCCGAAGCTGGCGTTGAAGATGCTTTCGGTGAACATCGACATCATGATGAGGCCCGGCACGATGAAGGCCGCATAGGGAATCCCGTCGATCTGCGTCATGCGGGAGCCGATCGCGCCGCCGAACACCACGAAATAGAGCGAGGTGGTGATCACCGGCACCAGCAGCCCGGTCAGCAGCGTGCGGCGGAAGCGATGCAGTTCGAAGCTGTAGATCGACCAGATCGCGCGGTGGTTGAAACGGCTTACGCTCTGGGGATTGAAGCCGCTCATGCCACCTTCTCCTGGTGGACCAGGCTAACGAAGATGTCCTCCAGGCTGCTCTGCTCGGTATTGAGATCCTTATAGACTATGCCGAGATCGCCCAGCTTGCGCAGCAGCGACGACACGCCGGTCCGCTCCGCCTGGGTATCGAACACATATTCGATCTCATGACCGTCCGCCTTCAACGCGACCTGCCATTGGGCAAGCTCCGGTGGAACCTCGGCAAGCGGCTCGGCCAGCACGATGGTCAGCGTCTTCTTGCCCAGTTTCTTCATGAGCGCGGTCTTTTCCTCGACCAGCACCAGTTCGCCCTTGTTGATGACGCCGACCCTGTCGGCCATCTCCTCCGCTTCCTCGATATAATGGGTGGTAAGGATGATGGTGACGCCGGTCTGGCGCAGTTCCCCTATCAGCTTCCACATGTCGCGGCGCAGTTCGACATCGACGCCCGCGGTCGGCTCGTCAAGGAACAGAACGCGTGGTTCGTGGGAGAGCGCCTTGGCGATCATCACGCGGCGCTTCATGCCGCCGGATAGTTCCAGTATCTTGCTGTGGCGTTTGTCCCACAGCGACAGGTCGCGCAGAATCTTCTCGATATAGGCGTCGTTGCGCGGCTTGCCGAACAGGCCGCGGGAGAAGGTGACGGTGTCGATCACCCGCTCGAAAGCGTCGGTATGAAGCTCCTGCGGCACCAGCCCGATGGCCGATCGCGACCCGCGATAATCGCGGATGACGTCATGTCCGGCCACGGTGACGCTGCCGCTCGTGGGACGGACATTGCCGCAGATGATGGAGATCATGGTGGTCTTGCCAGCGCCGTTCGGGCCGAGCAGCGCGAATATCTCGCCCTCCTCAATCTTCAGGTCGACGCCCTTGAGCGCCTGAAAACCCGAAGCATAGCTTTTGGTCAGGCCGGAAACGGAAATGATGGACGCCATGCGCGGCAGTGCCCCCTTGTGCTGAGGCGCAAAGATAGGGTGCCGCCCGCGCAGCGCAACCGGCGCTATTCGCTCTTGCGGAAAAAGCGGAAAACCGTGGCAGGCGGGAAGTTGCGGACGGTCTGCCCGGCGCGGACGACATCCAGCGCCAGCGCATCCAGAATTTCCCGGCTGACCGGCGGGCGCAGGGAATAGGTGAACTGAATGAAGACCCCGCCTGGCCGAAGCATGCGGAAGCTTTCGGACAGGATGTCGGCATGCATCTGGCGGTCCATGGCCAGCAGCGGCAGGCCGCTGATGACCGCCTGATATTCCCCCTCCTCGCCCGCCGCCGCCCTGGAGACGATCTGCGCGGGGGTTTCGAGCACCGAGACATGGGGGAAATGACGCCGCAATCCGCGCGCGAAGGCAGGGTTGATCTCCACCACCTCCAGCTTATCGGACGGCAGGCCGGTGCCCAGGATAGCGCGGGTGAAGACACCCGTGCCGCCGCCCAGTTCGATCACGCGGCCATCTTCAGGATTGATATGCTCGACCATCAGCCGGGCGAGATAGCGGCTGCTGGGTACGACCGAAGCCGTCTGGCGCGGCTTTTTCACCCAGGCGGCCAGGAAATCCAGATATTCGGTCGCCCGGGCGCGAAACTCGCCATTAGGCAGGGCGACCGCCCGGCTGCACTTTGATTTATGCTGCATGAGCGAAATGCGACCATTTGCGTGTCATGAAGACTCCCTTAGCGGGCCGGACAAGCGGCGTCGATTGGTTTTAGGAACGCTTTTCGGCCATTTGGCGCAAGGCGCTCACGCTTTCAAGGTTTCGATACGTTCCTGCAACCACAGCGCGACCGCCGCGATCCGGGGCAATTTCTTGAGGTCGCCATGGGTGACGAGCCAGAAACTGCGCATGATCTCCACCTGATCGGCCATAACCGGCACCAGCGTGGTGTCGCCTGCCGCGATGAAATCCGGCAGCACGCCGATCCCCGCCCCTTCCGCGATCATGCGATGCTGCATATTGATGCTGGTGGCGCGCAGGCTGGCTTCCAGCCCCGCCTCCACCTCGTCCAGATAGTCGAGTTCGGGCGAAAAGATGAATTCGGGCACATAGCCCACCAGCACATGGTCGCGCAGCTCGGCGGTGCTGCGGGGGGTGCCGGCCTCCTCCAGATAGGCGGGGGACGCATAAAGGTGCAACCGATAGTCGCCCATGCGCCGGACCGAAAGCCGCCCCCGCTGCGGCCGCGCCAGCATGACCGCCATGTCGGCTTCCCGCTTCGAGGGGTTGAGGAAGCCCGAGGCAGTGATGAGGTCCAGCCGGATGCCGGGATGGCGGCGGCTGAAATCGGAGAGGCCCGGCGCCAGCACCCAGGTCCCGAAGCCCTCGGCCACCGACAGCCGCACCTGGCCGCTCAGATGATGTTCCCGACCGGTCGCCTCCTCCATCGCCGCGAGAGCCGCACTCTCGATGCTTTCGGCATGGCTGAGCAGCGCCTGGCCATGGGCGGTCAGCGTCCGTTCCCCTGCCCCCACCTCAAACAGCTCGGGGCCCAGCGTCCGTTCCAGCCGGGCGAGCCGCCGGGCGATAGTCGTCGCATCGATGCCCAGCGCGCGCGCCGCCGGAGCGATCTTGCGCGTGCGCGCCACCGCCAGAAAGACCCTGAGATCGTCCCAATCGAACATTCGTTGCCCACCAAACTGCAAAATCGCTGCAATGCTATGCAGAACTGCGTTGTTGCGTGCAATTCCGCATTATATCTAGAGGAGAGTTTAAAGTGCACGTCGCAGGAGAGCTTGTGAGCCAGTTCGATCTCACCGAGGACCAGTTGGCCATTCAGGAGATGGCGCGCCGGTTCACCGCCGATGCGATCACGCCCTATGCGGCGGAGTGGGACGAAAAGCATATCTTCCCCCGCGACACCATCCGCGCGGCGGCGGAGTTGGGCTTCGGCGGCATCTATGTGTCGGAGGAAGCGGGCGGCATCGGCCTTGGGCGGCTGGAGGCGGCGCTGATCATGGAGGCGATGGCCTATGGCTGTCCATCGACCAGCGCCTTCATCTCCATCCATAATATGTCCGCCTGGATGATCGATCGTTTCGGCAGCCAGGCGGTGAAGGACAAATATCTGCCATCCATGGTGCCGATGGAGCGGATCGGCAGCTATTGCCTGACCGAAGCGGGATCGGGATCGGATGCGGCTGCGCTCAAGACGCGGGCGGTCCGGGACGGCGACCATTATGTCGTCACCGGCTCCAAGCAGTTCATCTCCGGCGGCGGCGAGAATGAAATCTACGTCGTCATGGTCCGCACCGGCGATGAAGGGCCGAAGGGCATTAGTTGCCTTGTCATCGAGAAGGACATGGCGGGCGTCAGCTTCGGCGCGCAGGAACGCAAGCTCGGCTGGCATTCGCAGCCGACGGCGCAGGTCAATTTCGACGGCGTCCGGGTGCCTGTCGAAAATCTGGTCGGTGGCGAGGGCGAAGGCTTTCGCATCGCGATGATGGGGCTGGATGGTGGGCGGCTCAATATCGGCGCCTGTTCGCTAGGCGGGGCGCAGCGTTGCATCGATGAGGCGCTGACCTACACCAAGGATCGCAAGCAGTTCGACCAGAGCATCGCTGATTTCCAGAACACGCAGTTCATGCTGGCGGACATGGAGACGGAATTGCAGGCGGCGCGCACGCTGCTCTATGCGGCGGCGGTCAAGGTGACGGAGAATGCGCCCGACAAAACGCGCTTCGCCGCCATGGCCAAGCGGCTGGCGACCGACACCGGCTCCTCCGTGGTCGACCGGGCGCTGCAACTGCATGGCGGCTACGGCTATCTGATGGACTATCCGATCGAACGCTTCTGGCGCGATTTGCGCGTGCATTCGATCCTGGAAGGCACCAATCAGGTGATGCGCATGATCATCGCCCGCGACATGCTGCGGCAATGAGCGCGGGAGGCGATATGACTGATCAGGTTCTGATTTCCATAGACAATGGCGTGGGGCGCATCCGGCTCAACCGGCCCAAGGCGATCCATGCGCTGACCACCGAAATGTGCAGCGCCATCATTGATGCGTTGCTGGCGTGGCGGACGGATGACGCCGTTGTGGCGATCATGCTGGATCATGCGGAGGGACGCGGCTTCTGCGCGGGCGGCGACATCGCCATGATCGCCAACAGCGCCAAGGGGGATTGTTCGGAAGCCGAGCAGTTCTTCTTCATCGAATATCGGATGAACCATCTGCTGTTCGTCTATGAAAAGCCGGTCGTCGCCTTCATCGACGGCATCGTCATGGGCGGGGGCGTCGGCATTTCCGACCCGGCGCGCTACCGCGTGGCGACCGAGCGAACCACTTATGCCATGCCGGAAACGGGCATCGGCCTGTTTCCCGATGTCGGCGGCGGCTGGTTCCTGCCGCGCATGCCGGGGCGGACCGGGGCGTGGCTGGCGACGACAGGCGCGCGAATCAAGGGCGCGGATTGCGCCGCCATCGGCATCGCCACCCATTATATGGCCTCTGACAAGCTGGAGGCGGTGAAGGCGCGGATCATTGCCGATCCGGACGGTCTGGCTGAGATATTGGACGAAATGGCCGATGCACCGCCCCCCTCTGCCGTGGCAGCGCATCGGGACCAGATCGACCGCCTGTTCGCCTCGGATCGGTTTGAGGAGATATTGGCGGCGCTGGAGGCGGACGGATCGGACTGGGCGCGGGAGCAGCTTGCCACCCTCGCCACCAAATCGCCGCAGACCATCAAGGTGGCGCTGCGCCAAATGGTGGAGGGCGCGGCCTCTACCGACTTTGCCGACAATATGCGCAACGAATATCGCATCGGCCATCATGTCATCCGCCGCCCCGATTTCATCGAAGGCGTGCGCGCGGTGATCTTCGACAAGGACAATGCGCCACGATGGAATCCGGCGCGGCCGGAGGATGTGACGGACGAACTGGTGGACAGCCTGTTCGCGCCCCTGCCGCCCGAAAAGGAATGGACGCCGCTGCCCGAATTGCGCGGTTGAAGATGCTTGTTTTCCGCGATTTCCGAGCCGTCAGATGGTCCATATGACTTGAAATCGCTCTAGAGGAGTGCCTGAAATGAGCCAGACCATCGCCTTTATCGGCCTGGGCAATATGGGCGGCGGGATGGCCGCCAACCTGCTGAAGAACAGCTTTGCCGTGCGGGCGTTCGACCTGTCGGAAGAGGCTCTGGCCAAGGCCGTCGAGGCAGGCGCCGCGCGCTGCGCAAATGTGGCCGAAGCGGTGGCGGGCGCCGATGCCGTCGTCACCATGCTGCCCGCGGGCAAGCATGTGGAGAGCGTCTATTCGGGCGAGGTCTTCGCTGCGGCCAAGGCGGATGCGCTGTTCCTCGATTGCTCGACCATCGATGTCGCCACGGCGCGCCGTGTTGAGGAGGCTGCCGCCGCCAAGGGCTTCGAGATGGTCGACGCGCCGGTTTCAGGCGGCATCGCCGCCGCCAATGGCGGAACGCTGACCTTCATGGTCGGCGGCACGGACCCGGCTTTCGGCCGGGCCAAGCCGATATTGTCCGCCATGGGCAAGGCGGTGATCCATGCCGGCGGCGCGGGTAATGGGCAGGCCGCCAAGATCTGCAACAACATGCTGCTGGGCGCGACCATGGTGGCGACCTGCGAGACCTTCGCCATGGCGAAGAAGCTCGGCCTCGATCCGCAGACCTTCTACGATATTTCCAGCGTATCGTCAGGGCAGAGCTGGTCGATGACCAGCTATTGCCCGGTGCCGGGCGTCGGGCCGCAAAGCCCTTCGGACAATGGCTATCAGGGCGGGTTCGCCGTGGGACTGATGCTGAAAGACCTGAAACTGGCGAGCGAAGCTGCCGCTTCGGTCGGCGCGAGCGTGCCGATGGGCAATACGGCGGAGTCGCTTTATCAATTGCTCGCCAATCAAGGCGAAGCGGCACGCGACTTTTCGCTGATGATCGAGATGCTGGAGGGGAAGTAAGGGTTTTCCGCTCTTCCCCCACCGTCATGCTGAACTTGTTTCAGCATGACGGTTTTCTTTTCGGGCGACCTTTCCCCTACAAATTGAGGTAGATCGCCCCTAATCTCAGCGCCCCTTCCAGACTCCCGGACGCTTGGCGACGAAGGCTTCCATGCCTTCCTTCTTGTCCTCGGTCGCGGTCAGGATCTGGAACAGGCGGCGTTCGGTCAATATGCCCTGGGCCAGCCCGGTTTCGAACGCCAGATTGACCATTTCCTTGTTCACCATCGCGGCCATGGGCGGCATTCCGGCAATGGCGGCAGCGGTCTTGAGCGCATCGTCCAGCAGCTCGGCCGCCGGGACGATCCGCGCGACCAGGCCAGCGCTTTCCGCTTCCTCGGCGCCCATCATGCGGCCGGTCAGGCACATTTCCATCGCCTTCGCCTTGCCGACGGCGCGGGTCAGCCGCTGCGATCCGCCCATGCCCGGCGCCACGCCCAGCTTGATTTCAGGCTGCCCGAATTTCGCGGTGTCGGCGGCCAGAATGAAGTCCGCCATCATCGCCAACTCGCACCCGCCGCCCAGCGCGAAGCCCGCGACAGCCGCGATCCACGGCTTGCGGGTGGCGACGACGTTGCTCTGCCAGCCGGAAAAGAAATCTTCCAGGAAGAAGTCCGCCGCGTCCTTTTCCACCATTTCCTTGATGTCGGCGCCGGCGGCAAAGGCCTTTTCGCTGCCGGTGAGGACCAGGCAGCGTTGCGACGGATCGGCGTCATAGGCGGCGAAGGCCGCGCTCAGATCCTTGAGCACTTGGCCGTTCAAGGCGTTCAGCGCCTGAGGACGATTGAGCGTGACCAGCGTCACCGCGTCGCGCTGTTCCACCAGGATCGTTTCATAAGCCATTGCCGTCTCCATTCATTCGACCATTTGCGATCCGCTCTATGCAGCGCGACGGCCCTTGACCAGCCCCGGCAAGCCGCATCTTCGCAGCCCCTACCGGCACAGATGCATGAAGTCCCTATCATAGCTGCGCAGATGCGCGCCTCCGTCGATATAGAGCGTCTGCCCGGTAACGGCGTCGGCGCCGGCCAGATACAGGACGGCTTCGGCAATCTGCTCCGCTTGCGGCAGACGCTCCAGCGGCATCATCTCGGCCAGCCGCTCCATCTGGCCATCATCATAATCGGGCGTCGCGATGGTGAGGCCGGGCGCGATGGCATTGACCCGAACCTGCGGCGCCAATGTCGAGGCGGACAGCCGCGTCAGCCCCGCCAGCGCCATTTTCGAAAGCGTATAGGCCAGTTGGTCGCCATGCGGATGGTCGATCCGCTGGTCGAGGATATTGATGATGCACCGATCCCCCGTACCCGCCGGGATGGTGGCAAAGGCCTTGGTGAGCAAGGTGGGCGCAGCGCAATTGACGGCATAGTGACGCATCAATTCATCGGCGCTGACGCTGTCCAGCCGGTCCTGCCCAAAGATCGCGGCGCTGTTGACAAGGACATCGGGCGGACGGCCGAAACGCTCGGCAACCAGGGCCACCAGTTCTTCCGCGCTCTCCGGATCGGTGAAATCGACGGTGAAGCCGTCCCATTCGGTCGCATTCTCCTCCAGCGTCAGCGCCAGATGGGAATCGAGCCGGGTATCGTGGCTGCCATGGATCGCCAGCGAATAGCCTGCCCGGGCAAAGGCGGCTGCGATGATGCCGCCCAGCCGCCGATGACCACCAGTCACCAGCGCAAGCCGCTTTTGCGCCAGAGGCCGCGCACCGGCCTGCTCCGGGCGCTTCCTCGTGCCCCCCAGGGGGCGATAGGCGGGGACTTCCTCTTCGCTCACGCGCCGATCAGCTTCAACACTTCTTCGCGGCTCTTCACATCCTCGCGGAAGACGCCGAGCATGCGGCTGGTCTTCATGACGACATTGGGAGTCCGCACCCCCCGTCCTGTCATGCAGCCATGGGTCGCTTCGATCACCACGGCCACGCCTTCGGGCTTCAGATTTTCCCAGATGCAATTGGCGACTTCCGAAGTCAGCCGCTCCTGCACCTGAAGGCGGTGGGCGAAGGCGTGCAGCACGCGGGCCAGCTTCGATATGCCCACGACATATTGGCCGGGCAGATAGGCAATATGCGCGACGCCGACGATGGGCGCCATATGATGTTCGCAATGCGACTGGAAGGGGATGTCCTTCAACAGCACGACGTCGTCATAGCCGCCGACCTCATGGAAGATACGCGAGAGATGATAGGCCGGATCATCGTCGTAACCGCGGCAATATTCCTTCCACGCGCGCGCAACGCGTTCGGGCGTTTCCAGCAGGCCTTCCCGCTCCGGATCGTCGCCCGACCAGCGAATCAGCGTACGGATCGCGTCGGCAACGTCTTTCGGAACCGGGATCTTGACCGACTCGCCCGCAGCTTCGGCATCGGGATCATATTCCATGGACGGCACCACTCCTTAGTTGCTTGGCGGCATATGGCGACTGATTCGCAGGAACGCCAGCCCCTTCGCCCTGCTGGACACGACAACATAGCGGTGGCACATGGATATCAAACCGGATGAACCGGGTCGCTATCATCATCCACAGGGGAACCATGCGGACCGAACATATCGCCGCCGTCCTCCTTGCAGCGGGCACTTCCTCACGTTTCGGGGAGGAGGACAAGCTGATGGCCGACTGGCGGGGCAAGCCGGTCGCTGTCCACGCGCTGGAAACCATCGCCTCCATGATATTTGCCGAACTGGTGGCGGTCGTACGGCCCATCGCCCAGGCGCCGGTCCTGCATCGCAGGCTGGAGCGGCGCGGCTACACGATTCTGGTCAACGACCGGCCGGAGGACGGCATATCGGGCAGCATCATCCGGGCGGTCGAACATGTCATGCCGATCCGGAAATGCCGTGGCATATTGATCTGCCTGGCCGACATGCCCGATGTGCCGCAGACGCATTACAACCGCATCTGCCTGGCGGCCGAGGACATCCGGTCCGTCGTCGCCAGCACGGACGGTTTTTCCTCTTCGCCCCCGGCCTTTATCGGGCGGAAGCATTTCCCCGAACTGCTGGCGCTGCGCGGGGACCAGGGCGCCCGCGCGCTGCTCAGCCATGGCGTGCAGATAGAAACCATGGGCGCCTGCCTGCGGGACATCGACACGCCGGAGGATCTGGCCGAGCGGCGGCCCGAATAGCAAATTAGCTGGAACGAGTCGGATCGGTCATGGGATCGCCCATCTCGCGCGGGTCGGCAGAGCGTCCCAACGGCAGCGAACCGGTCTGCCGTTCCACCATGCGATGGACGACCGGCGGATGGGGGCCGCGGTGCAGCGCGTTTATGGCTTCGCTGTTCGCCCGGTCGGCCACGGTCCGGCGGCTGTTGTGGCGGACATAGTCCAGCCAGGTCGACACATGATAGCGCTCCACCCATAATTCCGGATCGCCCAGATCGCGCAGCAGCGACCAGCCATGGGCGCCGTCACGACGGCGGATGCGGCGGCGCTCGCTCATCGCCGTCAGGAAGGGAACGACCGATCCGGCGGCTATGCGATATTCTATGGTGACGACCACAGGCCCGCTGCGGGGCTCGATCGGAACCGCCGTCTCGGGCTCCCGCCACAAATTCTGAAGGTCGAGATTTTCCTCGCCCGCCTGCGACAGCGGACGCACATAGCCGATGAGCGCTGAGACGAACTGGACGGCCGCGGCAATATAGAGGGCGACGACGACGCCATGGTCCTCCGCCAATGTGCCGAACAGCCAGGCGCCACCAGCCATGCCCCCAAAGGCGATCATCTGATACATCGCGACCGCGCGGGCCACGACCCAGCGCGGCGCCGACATCTGAACGGAAACGTTGAAGGTCGAAAGCGCGATCACCCAGCCCGCACCAGCCAGCAGGAGCCCCGCCAACGCCACGACCAGCCAGTCGCTGATCGCCATCAGCGCCGTGCCGACCGCGAGCGCCATGGCGGCGCAGCGCACCATGGCCTCGACGGAAAAGCGGCGGCGCAATTGCCCCGTCAACAGCGCGCCCGTCACCGCGCCGATGCCGAAGGCGCCGCTGAGCGCCCCGAAAGTCAGCGCTCCGCCGCCCAATATATCGCGCGCCACCAGCGGCATCATCGCTGAAACAGCGCTTGCGCCAACGCCGAAGGCCGCGCTTCGCAGCAGAACGAGCTGGATATTGGGGGACATGGTGACATAGCGGACCCCGGCCCGCATCGCGACGCCCATGCGTTCGCGCGGCAGAAGCTGGGGAACGCTTTCGGGCCGCCACCGGGCCAGCACCGCGACCAGGCCGATATAGCTGACTGCATTGACCAGAAAGGCGGTCGCCGCGCCGGCGGCAGCCACGATGACGCCGCCCAGCGCCGGGCCGATGCTGCGGGCCATGTTGAAGCCCATGGAATTGAGCGAAACAGCATGGGGCAAGGCCGCTCGCGGGACCATGTCACCCACAGAAGCCTGCCAGGCTGGTCCGTTGATGGCCGTGGCGCAGCCGATCAGAAAGGTGAAGCCCAGCAACGCCCAGGGCGTCACCCATCCCATCCAGGCGAACAATGCCAGCAGGGCGGAGACGGTGAGCATGAACAACTGACAGAGCAGCATCACCACCCGCCGGTCGCTATTGTCCGCCACCGCCCCGGCCCACAGCGACAGCAGCATGATCGGCAGGGTCGTCGCTGCCGGAACCAGCGCGATCATCTGGGGCGAGGCGGAGAGCGAGGTCATCATCCACTGTGCGCCGACCGACTGGATCAGCCCGCCGAAGTTGGACGCAAGGCTGGCCCACCAGATCGCCCGGAAGATCGGGATCGACAGGGGCGATGGCGGCGGAGGGGAATCTGATTCAGACACGAAATGCCATGAAGCCCAATTGGGGCCGAGGGTCAAATCAGCGAATCGGAAAATGGCGCGAATCCATGAATGAAGTAGTGAGTTGCCCATACTCTGGAAGTTGACGTTACGGTCGGGCGGGACTGTCGATTGAGACTTGCACTTTACGTAAACGTAAATACATTTGCGGGCGTATCCGGCGCTCGCATGCGGCGGGCCAGAGAGGAAAAGCCATGGAAGCCTATATTTACGACGCCGTCAGGACGCCCCGGGGCCGGGGCAAGGCCGACGGGTCGCTGCACGAGATCACCCCTATCCAACTGGCGACGCAGATGCTGGAAGCGGTGCGCGACCGGACGGAGATCGACACCGCCGATGTCGACGACGTGATCCTGGGCTGCGTCAGTCCGGTGGGCGAACAGGGTGCCGACATTGCGCGCGTCGCGGTGCTGAACGCCGATTATGCGCAGACCGTGCCCGGCGTGCAGGTCAACCGTTTCTGCGCTTCGGGGCTGGAGGCCGTGAACATGGCCGCCGCGAAGGTCTATTCGGGTGAGGCCGGTCTCGCCATCGGCGGCGGCGTCGAGTCGATGAGCCGGGTGCCCATGGCCTCGGACGGCGGCGCCTGGGCGATGGACCCGGCGGTCGCCTACAAGACCTATTTCGCGCCGCAGGGCATCGGCGCCGACGTGATCGCCACCAAGTTCGGCATCAGCCGCGACGATGTCGACGCCTATGCCGTGGAAAGCCAGAAGCGCGCCAAGGCCGCCTGGGATGAGAAGCGCTTCGCCAGATCGATCGTGCCGGTGAAGGATATCATCGGGCAGGTCGTCCTCGACCATGACGAGCATATGCGGCCGGATGCGACGATGCAGTCCCTGGCCGCGCTCAAGCCGAGTTTCACGGCGCTGGGTGAGGACATGCCGGGCTTCGACACCATCGCCCTCCTCCGCTATCCCGAACTGGAAAAGGTCAATCACGTCCACCATGCCGGCAACAGCAGCGGCATTGTCGACGGCGCTGCGGCAGTGTTGGTCGGCAATCGGGAGATGGGCGAGAAATATGGGCTGAAGCCCCGCGCCCGGATCAAGGCCATGGCCTCCATCGGGTCGGAGCCGCTGATCATGCTGACCGGGCCGGAATTCGTGGCGGGCAAGCTGCTGAACCGGGCGGGCATGAGCAGGTCCGACATCGACCTGTGGGAACTCAACGAAGCCTTCGCCAGCGTGGTGCTGCGCTACATGCAGGCGATGGACCTCGATCATGGCAAGATCAACGTCAATGGCGGCGC
This sequence comes from Sphingobium sp. TB-6, assembly GCF_012927365.1. Classification (NCBI taxonomy): domain Bacteria; kingdom Pseudomonadati; phylum Pseudomonadota; class Alphaproteobacteria; order Sphingomonadales; family Sphingobiaceae; genus Sphingobium; species Sphingobium sp. TB-6. The sequence goes on from NZ_JABBGL010000006.1 coordinate 182,135, forward strand.
GATCGCCATGGGCCATCCGCTGGGCGCGACCGGGGCAATGGTGCTGGGCACGGCGCTGGATGAGCTGGAACGCACCGGCAAGGGCACGGCGCTCATCAACCTGTGCGTCGGTGCGGGCATGGGCACGGGCATCATCATCGAGCGCGTTTGAACATTGGAGCCGTTCGTCCTGAGTAGCCATTGAGCCCGTCGAAATGGCGTATCGAAGGATCAATGCTTCGATACGGGTCTTCGACAAGCTCAGCCCCTACTCAGCACGTACGGAGGTAGGAAAGGTTGCCTCAAATGCAGACCATCAATTTCGACATCGACGCCGACGGCGTCGCCACGCTGACCATCGACGTGCCCGATCAGTCGATGAACGTCATCGGCCCGGATTTCCTGGCCGATCTGGACGCCGCGATCACGCGCATTTCTTCCGAGGACGCCATCAAGGGCGCGGTCATTGCATCGGGCAAGGACAGCGGCTTCATGGCGGGCATGGACCTTAAATATTTCGGCTCCATGCTGGTGAGCGAGAATGGCCAAAAGGACAATGCGCACCCCTCCCCCGCCGAAATATTCGACAAGGTTTTCGTGCTGAACCAGTTGTTCCGCAGGCTCGAAACCTGCGGCAAGCCGGTCGCCTGCGCCATTGAGGGCACCTGTGTCGGCGGCGGGTTCGAACTGGCGCTGGCCTGTCATCGGCGGATCGTGGGCGACAGCCCCAAGACCCAGCTTGGCCTGCCCGAAATCCTGATCGGCCTGTTCCCCGGCGGCGGCGGTTCGCAGCGTCTGCCGCGCATCATGGGCGTGCAGGCGTCGCTCATGTACATGTTGCAGGGCAAGCTGTTCCGCCCGGCTGAGGCTGCGATGATGAAGGTCGTGGACGAGGTGGTGCCGCAGGGAACTGCGGTGGCGAAGGCTAGGGAGTGGGTGAAGGCCAATCCGTCCGCCTCCGTGCAACCATGGGACCAGAAGGGCTTCAAATTCCCCGGTGGCGCGGGCGGGTTCAATCCGGCCTTCGTGCAGACCATGGCGGGCGCGCTGCCGATGACGCTCAAGCAGACGCAGCGGAACATGAACGCGCCGATCGCGCTGCTCTCGGCGGTCTATGAGGGCGCTTTCCTGCCCATCGACCGGGCGATCCGGGTCGAGAGCAAATATTTCGCCAAGGTCGCCGCCGATCCACAGGCGGCGAACATGATCCGCAGCCTGTTCGTCAACAAGCAGGCGGCGGAACGCGGTGCGCGGCGGCCCAAGGGTGAGGCCAGGGCGCCGACGAAGAAGCTCGCCATGCTGGGCGCGGGCATGATGGGCGCGGGCATCGCCACCGTGGCGGCGCAAGCGGGCATCGAGGTCGTTCTGTTCGACCGCGATCAGGCCTATGCCGAAAAGGGCAAGGCGCATGTCGAGGACGTGCTGAAGAAGCGGCTGGGCCGGGGCATGACGCCCGAGAAGATGGCGGAGACGCTGGCCCGCGTGACGCCGACGACCGACTATGCCGCGCTGGCTGGAGCGGACTTCGTAATCGAGGCGGTGTTCGAGGATGTCGCGATCAAGGCGGAGGTGACCAAGAAGGTCGAGGAAGTGCTGGGCGCGGACAAGATTTTCGGGTCCAACACCTCCACCTTGCCGATCACCAAACTCGCCAAGGCGTGGAGCAAGCCGGAGAATTTCATCGGCATCCACTTCTTCTCGCCGGTCGAGAAAATGCCGCTGGTCGAGATCATCCTCGGCAAGCAAACCGGGCCTGCGGCGATCGCCAAGGCGCTGGATTTCGTGAGCCAGATCAAGAAGACGCCCATCGTCGTCAATGATTCGCGTGGCTTCTACACCTCGCGCTGCTTCGGCACCTATGTGCAGGAAGGCGTGGAGATGGTGGCGGAGGGGATCAACCCCGCACTTATCGAAAATGCCGGGCGGCAATTGGGGATGCCGGTGGGGCCGCTGGCCGTAGGCGATGAGGTGTCCATCGAACTGGGCCACAAGATCGTTGTCGCCGCGCAGAAGGAACTGGGCGACGCCTATGTCGCGCAGCCGTCCGACGCGGTGATGGCGCAGATGATCGAACTGGGACGCCTTGGCCGCAAGAGCGCCAAGGGCTGGTACGACTATCCCGAAGGCGGAAAGAAGCATCTGTGGCCGGGGCTGGAGGAGATGTTCCCCCGCGCCGCCGTGCAGCCCGATGTCGAGGAAGTGAAGGAGCGGCTGCTTTATCGCCAGCTCGTCGAATGCGCCCGATGCTTCGAGGAAGGCGTGCTGGAGACGCCGGAGGATGGCGATATCGGCGCGATCTTCGGCTGGGGCTTCGCGCCCTATACCGGCGGGCCGTTCAGCCATATGGACACGGTCGGCATCGGTCATGTGGTGGCCGTGCTGGAGCGGCTGGCGGCAACGCATGGCGACCGTTTCGCGCCGACCGTGCAGTTGCAGGACATGGCGGCGAGCGGCGCGACTTTCTATCGCCCCGTTTCGTCCCGCGCCGCGGCATGAATGGGGTGTAAATCGTTGGATTAGTGGTTTAGGCCTTCCCGAACATTTCCGGGGAGGCCTTTTTTTTGAGGGTCTCCTGTCGAAAATGAATAACGTGCTCCTGCGAAGGCAGGAGCCCAGTTCAGACGGCGGGACTGGACTCCTGCCTTCGCAGGAGCACGTTGCAGCTAAGACAGACAGGGCGAAATATATGAGCGAAAAGCCGACGGTTCTGGTGACGGGTGGGGCCGGCTATATTGGCAGCCACGCCGTTCTGGCGCTGCGGGATGCGGGCTATGGCGTCGTGGTGATCGACAATCTGGTGACGGGCTTTCGCTGGGCGGTGCCGGACGATGTGGCGTTCGTTCAGGGCGATATTGCCGATCAGCCATTGGTGCAGCAGACTTTGCGCGACCATGGGGTGAAGGCCGTCATGCATTTCGCCGGATCGGTGGTGGTGCCGGAATCGGTCGAGAATCCGCTGAAATATTATCATAACAACAGCGCCAAGACCCGCGACCTGATCGAGAGCGTCGTGACGGTCGGCGTGCCGCATTTCATCTTTTCCTCGACAGCGGCGACCTATGGCATTCCGGAGGAAAGCCCGGTCAAGGAAACGACGCCGCAGCGGCCGATCAATCCCTATGGCATGTCGAAGCTGATGACCGAATATATGCTGCGCGACGTGAGCGCGGCGCATGCGATGAATTTCTGCGCGCTGCGTTATTTCAACGTGGCGGGCGCCGATCCGGCGGGGCGGACCGGGCAGTCGACGGCGGGCGCGACGCATCTGATCAAGGTCGCGGTCGAGGCCGCATTGGGCAAGCGGAGCCATGTTTCGGTGTTCGGCGCCGACTTCGACACGCCCGATGGAACCGGCGTGCGCGATTATATCCATGTCACCGATCTGGCGGCGGCCCATGTACTGGCGCTGGAGGCGCTGATGGCGAAGCCGGAGCAGAATTATCTGCTCAATTGCGGCTATGGCCGCGGTTTTTCCGTGCTGGAGGTGCTGGACGCGGTGGACCGGGTGACGAACCTGAAGATCGACCGGCGGATGGAAGGGCGGCGCGCGGGCGATCCGGATGCGCTGATCTCCGACAATCGGGCGATCATGGGGGAATTTCCCTGGAAGCCGCAATATGCCGATCTGGACCAGATCGTGACCCACGCCCTCGCCTGGGAACGCAAGCTGACGGAGATTCGGGGCGAATGAGCGCGGAGTCCGTTCGGGCCTTTTTCTCCACCCATGCGCCGGATGTCGCCATCATCGACCAGGGGGTGAGCACCGCCACGGTCAATGAGGCCGCGGAGGCTTTGGGCGTGGTTCCCGCCCGGATCGCCAAGACCCTGTCGCTGCGTGTAGGGGATGAGGTCGCGCTGGTGGTGGCGCGGGGCGATGCGCGGTTGCATAATGGCAAGGCCAAGGCCGCGCTGGGAGCCAAGCCGCGCATGCTGGGGCTGGAGGAGGTCGAGGGATTGACGGGCCATCCGGTCGGCGGCGTGTGCCCCTTTGGATTGGCGGCGCCGCTGCCCATCTATTGCGACGTATCGTTGCGCGATTTCGACACCGTGTTTCCGGCGGCGGGATCGCGGACGACTTCGGTGGAACTGACGCCGGAGCGGCTGGCCGAACTGACCTGCGCGCGGTGGATCGATATTTGCACCCTTCCGGAAGGGAATTAAACGCTCATGCCTACCGAACATCTTTTCGTCGATGGCGCGCTGGCGGCGGCGGACATGGCGCGGCGGATCGCCATGATCCTGGGCGACGCCATCGCGGCGCGGGGCGTGGCGACGATCGCGCTTTCGGGCGGGCGATCGCCAAGGCCCGTTCTGGAGGCGCTATCGGACGTGGCGCTCGATTGGGACAAGGTGATCGTGACGCTGGTCGATGAGCGATGGGTCGCGCCCGACCATGCCGACAGCAATGAGCGGTTGGTTCGCGAAACGCTGTTGCAGGGGAAGGCTGCGGCGGCGCGCTTCGTGCCGATGAAGAATGACGCGGCGGACGCCTATGCCGGGCAGGCCGGATGCGAGGCGGCTTTTGCGGCCCTGCCCTGGCCGCTCGACATCGTGCTGCTGGGTATGGGCGAGGATGGGCATACCGCCTCGCTGTTTCCGGCGGCGAAGGAACTGGCCGAGGGGCTTTCGACCGAAGCCTTGACGCTGGCGGTCACGCCGCCTGCCGCGCCGCATCAGCGCATGTCGCTGAGTGCGAAGGCGATCCTGGCGAGCAGGCATGTGTTCCTGCAAATCGGCGGGGCGGCGAAGAAGGCGGTTTATGATCGGGCGCTGGCGGACGGGCCTGTCGAGGAACTGCCGATCCGGGTGGCGCTTTGCCAGCATGCGGTGTCGGTCGAGGTCTGGATTTCGGAGTGAGTTTTCAATCGCGGGGTTTCTGTTTCGAGAAGAGATAGCGCCATACGCCGACCAGATTGATCGCAAGCAGCGCGATGTTCTGAAAGCCTATGCCCTCGCTGTCCTTGGCGAGGAAACCCCAGCCGATCAGCGCGATCGAGGATGTCACGAACAACACGAACGCCCAGCCGGTGATGCGGCGGCCCAGGTTCAGCGATACGATCAGGGCGGCGATGGTGGCGGCGGCGGCGCCATAATATTGCAGCGCGTCGAGGATGGTTTCGTTCACGTCTTTCCCAACGCGGCGATTGTGACAAGGTTGCGGGGCGGGTAAGAGGCGGCGCATGGTTGCCAACATCGATCCTTTTCACGCCATCGCCATCAGCCGGGAAGCGCACAAGCTGGAGGCCGAGGGGCGATCCATCCTGCATATGGAGTTCGGCCAGCCTTCGACCGGGGCGCCGTCCGCCGCCATTGCCGAGGCCCATGCCGTGCTGGACAGCGACCCCATGGGCTATTGGGAAAGCCCGGCGCTGAAGGAACGGATCGCGCTGCATTATCGCGAACGCTATGGCGTGGCGGTGGAGGCGGAGCAGATATTGCTCACCTGCGGCGCGTCGCCGGGGCTGGTGCTGGCGCTGACCAGCCTGTTCGCGCCGGGTGCCAGGGTGGCGACGGCGCGGCCGGGCTATGTGGCGTATCGCAACACGCTGAAGGCGCTTTATCTGGAACCGCTGGAGGTCGATTGCGGGCCGGCGGAGCGCTATCAGATCAGTGCGGCGGCGCTGGAGGCTTTGGAGCCGGCGCCCGACGGGGCCATCATCGCCAGCCCGGCCAATCCCACCGGGACTATCATTCCGGCGGAGGAAATGGCGCGAATCGCGGAAGTTTGCCGGGCACGCGGCATCAGGATCGTGTCGGACGAGATTTATCATGGCCTGAGTTACGGCGAGCCGGCGCGGTCGATGCTGGAATTCGCGCCGGACGCGGTCATCGTGAACAGCTTTTCCAAATATTTTTCCATGGCCGGGTGGCGGCTGGGCTGGGTGGTGTTTCCACCGGAGCTGATCGACACGGCGCGGGCGCGGATGGGCAATTTGTTCCTGACGCCGCCTTCCCTTGCGCAGCATGCGGGTCTGAAAGCCTTTGACTGCATCGATGAGCTGGAGCGGCATGTCGCGACCTACCGGCGGAATCGGGAGCTGCTGCTGGCGGCCCTGCCCGCGCTGGGATTGAAGGAGATCGCGCCGCCGGATGGTGCCTTCTACATTTATGCGGATGTCGGGCATCTGACCAATGACAGCCTGTCCTTCTGCCAGAAATTGCTGCGCGAAACCGGCGTGGCGACGGCGCCGGGGATCGATTTCGATCCGGTCGACGGGCATCGGCACATCCGTTTCAGCTTCGCCGTTTCGACCGATCGGGTGGAGGACGCCATTGCCCGCATGATTCCCTGGTTCGATGCACAGGGCGCGGCAAGAGATTGATCCATTCCCAATAAGAATGAAAATTTATCTGGTATAATAATGATTTGCGGTTAATCGCTGCGGCGCGACCCGAAGCTTTTACATTGTGAAAGCTCACCTGCCCGGCAGCCACGGCTGTCGGGCTCTTTTTGCTCGCCAGTGCGCAAAACAACGAACCCTTTAGGGTTCGCAAGGCCGAACGGCCGCCCGAGCTTATGCGAGGATAGCCAAGCCGACGGATGTCGGCGCCGGCGCCCGAGGCCTAAAAAATATGGTGCGGGCGGTCGGAATCGAACCGACACTCCTTTCGGAACCGGATTTTGAGTCCGGCGCGTCTACCAGTTTCACCACGCCCGCGTGCCCTTTACCGCGTTTTCTTAAGCCAGAAGATGATTCCATCATCCTTGAAAACGCTAGGGTGGAGCGCCAATGGCAAAATCGGCGGCCAGCGTCCAGCCAAAAATCAACGGTTTCATCTTCTCGCGGTTGCGAGATGAACCTCGCGGCGATAGCCTGCTTGCGTAACGAGCGCCGCAGGGTATAAAGGCGGCATCGTGCAGACCTGAAAACATCGGACAACCGGCCCAATTGCATTGGACCGGCCTGTCCGGTTCTTTGTCACCGCGATTTCCGGCCAGCGGGCATCCGCCCTCTTGGAAATCGCTCAAGCGGAAAAGGGACAACCTTTGACCGAACCGTCTGCCACGTTTCTGTTGTTCGGCGCCACCGGCGATCTGGCCCACAGGATGATCTTTCCCTCGCTCTACAATCTGCTGGCCGATGGCCTGCTTCCGCAAGATTTCCTGATTATCGCTTCAGGCCGATCCGAATTCACCGACGAGCAATTCCGCGCCGATATCGACAAGGCCTTGCGAAAATTCCTCGCCGCCGACCGCTATGATGCCGACATGGCCGAGCGGCTGTGCGACATCATCGTCTATCAGCCGGTCGAGGCGGGCAATGCCACGCAGTTCAAGGCGCTGGCGGAGCGGCTGGATGGCCGACTCGACAAGGGCGTGTCCGTCTATCTTTCGACGCCCCCTTCCCTCTTCGCCCCCACCGCGCAGGGGCTGGCCGAAGCGGGCCTGATCACGCCCAAGACGCGAATCGCCATGGAAAAGCCGATCGGGAAAGATCTGGCATCTTCCAAAGAAGTGAATGACGGCATCGGCGCCCTGTTCGCGGAGGGCCAGATTTTCCGCGTCGACCATTATCTGGGCAAGGAAACGGTCCAGAATCTGCTGGCCCTGCGTTTCGGCAATGTGATGTTCGAGCCGCTGTGGAACGCGACCGCCATCGATCATGTGCAGATCACGGTGGGCGAGACGGTGGGCCTGGAAGGCCGCGTATCCTATTATGACGGCGTGGGCGCGCTGCGCGACATGGTGCAGAACCACGTCCTCCAGATCCTGTCGATCATCGCGATGGAGCCGCCCGCGCGGATGGACCCGACCGCCGTGCGCGACGAGAAGGTCAAGGCGCTGCGTTCGCTCCGCCCAATGACGGCGGAGACCGTGAAGACGCATAGCGTGCGCGGCCAATATACGCCGGGTGCGGTCGGCGGGCAGATCGTGACCGGCTATGCCGACGAACTGGGCAAGCCGTCCGAAACCGAAACCTTCGTGGCGCTGAAAGCCTATATCGACAATTGGCGCTGGCAGGGCGTGCCCTTCTACCTACGGACCGGCAAGCGGCTGCCCGCGCGCCAGTCGGAGATTTTGATCCAATTCAAGCCGGTCCGCCATTCGATCTTCGGGCGGAATGGCGGGTCGGGGCTGGAGCCGAATACGCTCATCATCCGCCTGCAACCGGAAGAATTTATCCGCCTGCTCATCATGAGCAAAAGGCCGGGGCTGGAGCGCGACGTGCATCTGGAGGAGGTGACGCTGGACGTGTCGCTGACCGCCGCCTTTGCCGGGCAGCGCCGCCGCATCGCCTATGAGCGGCTGATCCTCGATCTGCTGGCGGGCGACGCTACTCTGTTCGTGCGCCGCGACGAGGTCGAAGCTCAATGGACCTGGATCGATTCGATCATCGAGGGGTGGAAACAGGCGGGCGTGAAGCCTTCGCCCTATTCTTCAGGGAACTGGGGGCCGTCCTCAGCCATTGCCCTTATCGAACGTGACGGAGCAAGCTGGAATGACTGATCTTCATCCGGTGATCGCCAAGGTCACCGAACGCATCGTGAAGCGCAGCGCCGCTTCGCGTCTCAAATATCTAAGCCTGATCGAGCGCGGGCGGGACGCGGGGACCAACCGCGATCAGCTTTCGTGCGGGAACCTTGCCCATGGCTTTGCCGCGAGCGGCGAAGACAAGGCTGTCATCCGCACCGGCGCGGCGATGAATTTCGGCATCGTCACGGCCTATAACGACATGCTTTCGGCCCATCAGCCCTATGGCCGCTATCCCGAGCAGGTCAAGCTGGCGGCGCGCGAGGTCGGCTGCACCGCGCAGGTCGCGGGCGGCGTACCGGCGATGTGCGACGGCGTGACCCAGGGTCAGGCGGGCATGGACCTGTCGCTTTTTTCCCGCGACACCATTGCCTTGTCGACGGCGGTTTCGCTGTCCCACGCGATGTTCGAGGGCGCGCTGCTGCTGGGCATTTGCGACAAGATCGTGCCGGGGCTGCTGATCGGCGCGCTGCGTTTCGGGCATCTGCCGACCATCCTGATCCCCGCCGGGCCGATGCCTTCGGGCCTTGCCAACAAGGAGAAGGTGCGCATCCGCCAGCTCTATGCCGAGGGCAAGGTGGGCAGGCAGGAACTGCTGGAATCGGAGAGCGCCAGCTATCATGGCGCGGGCACCTGCACCTTCTACGGCACGGCCAACAGCAACCAGATGATGATGGAGATGATGGGGCTGCACATGCCCGCCGCCTCCTTCGTCCATCCGGGCACGAAGTTGCGGCAAGAACTGACGCGGGCGGCGGTGCACCAGCTTTCACGCATCGGCTGGAACGGCGATGACTATCGGCCTTTGGGGCATTGCGTCGATGAGAAGGCGATCGTCAACGCCATCATCGGCCTGATGGCGACCGGCGGGTCGACCAACCATGCCATCCACCTGCCCGCCATTGCGCGGGCGGCGGGAATCCATATCGACTGGACTGATTTCGCGGAGATTTCCGATGTCGTGCCGCTGCTGGCGCGGGTCTATCCCAACGGTTCGGGCGATGTGAACAATTTCCATGCGGCGGGTGGCGTGAGCTATGTGATCCGGGAATTGCTGGGCAACGGCTTGCTGCATGGCGATATTCCGACCGTGGCGCGCCGGGGGCTGGCCGATTATGGGCAGGAGCCGGTGCTGGAAAATGACGCGCTGGTCTGGAAGGATGTGCCGGAATCGCGGGATCGGGCGATCCTGCGTCCCGTGTCCGATCCGTTCAGCCCGGATGGGGGGATGAAACTGCTCTCCGGCAATCTGGGGCGCTGCGTCATAAAGGTAAGCGCGGTCGACAAGGAACGCTGGACCATAGAGGCGCCAGCGGCGGTGTTCCACGATCAGGACGATGTGCTGCGCGCCTTCAAGGCGGGCGAGCTGGAGCGCGATGTCGTCGTCGTGGTGCGGTTCCAGGGGCCGCGTGCCAACGGAATGCCGGAATTGCACAAGCTGACCCCGGCGCTGGGCGTGTTGCAGGATCGGGGGTTCCGCGTGGCGCTGGTCACGGACGGGCGCATGTCGGGCGCGTCGGGCAAGGTGCCCGCGGCGATTCACCTCTCGCCCGAGGCTTTGGGCGGTGGTCCCATCGGCAAGCTGCGCGATGGCGATGTCGTCCGGGTCTGCGCGGAGACGGGAGAGATCACGGCGCTGGTCGACGCGGCGGAGTGGGACGTGCGGGAGGTTCCAACGCCCCCCCCTGCTCCCTATGACACCGGCCGCGAGTTGTTCGCTCTGTTCCGCCATCATAGCGACCTAGCGGAAAGCGGCGCCTCGCCCATTCTCGCGGCGATGGAGACCGAACTGTGACGCAGTGGTTGTACCCCATTTTGGTCATTCCCGCGAAGGCGGGAATCCATCTCCCGACTTAGCAGTTGGGACAATGGCAGGAGATGGATCCCCGCCTTCGCGGGAATGACGTATCTATATACCCAAGGTACCAAATATGACCGAAATCATCGCAGCCGATATCGGCGGCACCAACGCCCGTTTCGCCCGCGCAAAGCTGGATGCGCGGGGTGTGCCGACGCTCGGCAAGGTGCGCAAATATAAGGTTGCGGATTATCCCAGCCTTCAGGCCTGCTGGGCCGCATTCGTCGAGGATGAAGGGGGTGATCTGCCCACCTCCGCCTCAATCGCCTTCGCCACCGCCATCGGGCGCGAGGTCATCAAGCTGACCAACAGCGCCTGGGTGATCCGGCCCTATACGCTGGACGAGGAATTGGGCCTCAAACATTTGCGGCTGGTCAATGATTTCGAGGCGGTGGCCCATGCCGTGGCGCGTCTGCCGCAGGAAAATCTGCCGCTGCTGTTCGGGGAGGACAAGCCCTTTCCGCGTGACGGCGGGGTGACGATATTGGGGCCGGGCACAGGGCTGGGCGTCGCGATGATCGCCTTCGACGATGGGCAGCCGCATGTCATCGCCACCGAGGGCGGGCATCTGGACTTCGCGCCGCTCGATCCGCTGGAGGAGAAGATCCTCGCCTATCTGCGGGACAAATTCCTGCGCGTGTCGACCGAGCGGATCGTGTCGGGGCCGGGCCTCAACAATATCTACAAGGCAATGGCGACCATCGGCCATGATCGGGTCGTGTTGATGGAAGATGCCGAGCTTTGGCAGGCGGCCATTGATGGCACGGACGAATTTGCGCGGGCGGCGTTCGACCGTTTCTGCATGTCCTATGGATCGGTCGCGGGTGACTTGGCGCTGGCGCAGGGGCCGCATGCGGTGGTGCTGGCGGGCGGGCTGACGCAGCGGATGCGCGGATTGCTGCCGCAGAGCGGGTTTCATCAGCGCTTCACCGCCAAGGGACGGTTCGAGAGCCTGATGAAATCCGTGCCGATCCGCCTCGCATTGCATGACGAAATCGGGCTGTACGGCGCCGCCGCGGCCTTTCGGGAGAAGAAATAATGTCCTTGAGCGTGGAACAGGTGATGGAACTGGCGCCGGTGATCCCGGTGCTGGTGATCGATCGGGTCGAGGATGCGTTGCCGATTGCGCAGGCGCTGGTGAAGGGCGGGCTACCCGCGCTGGAAGTGACGTTGCGGACGCCGGCTGCTCTGGATGTGATCCGGGAAATGGCGAAGGTCGAGGGCGCGGTGGTGGGTGCGGGGACCGTGCTCAATCCCGCGCAACTCGATGCCGCGATGGAGGCGGGGGCGCGCTTCATCGTCAGTCCCGGTCTCACCGAACCATTGGGCAAGGCGGCGATTGCGGCGGGGATTCCCTTCCTGCCCGGCACCGCGACGGCGGGCGACATCATGCGCGGGCTGGATATGGGCCTTTCGCATTTCAAATTCTTTCCGGCGGAAACTTCGGGCGGTTTGCCTGCGCTCAAGGCTCTGGCGGCGCCCTTGCACACGGCGCGTTTCTGCCCGACCGGCGGGATCACGGCGGAAAGCGCGCCGAAATGGCTGGCCGAGCCCTTCATCAAATGCGTCGGCGGCAGTTGGGTCGTGCCCAAGGGGCCGGTCGATCCGATGAAGATCGAGGCGCTCGCCCGCGAAGCCGCATCGCTTCCGCGCTAAGCTTGCCTCCGCGCCAACGCCATCCTAGATGCGTTTCATGAACCTGCGTCGGCTGCTTCCATCCCTGGCCCTGTTCCTGTCCGGTTGCGCCAGCACCTTTCAGGGCTATCCCTCACTCGCCAAGCGGGCGATCGAGGGTGCGCCCATTGCCGAGGCGGCGCCCCAACCCTCGCCGGTCGCGCCGGAACCGGAGCTGGTCCAGAATGTGGAGCGGCTGACGGCGCAGGCTCAGACGGGCGGATCGGCTTTCGACAAGGCCTGGCCCGCGGCGGACAGGGCGACGCGGGCGGCTTCCGGATCGGCGGTTTCCAGCGAGGCCTGGGTGGCGGCGCAGACGGCGTTGAGCGCGCTCGAATCGGCGCGCAACGACAGCGTGTCGGCGCTGGCGAGCCTGGACGTGCTCTATGTCGAGCGCAGCAATGCGGTGTCCGAAGGCAAGGCCAGCGGCGGGATCGAGGCGATCGATGCTGCGCGCGGGGTGGCGCTGGCGATCGTCGACGGGCAGAATGACCGGCTGGACGTGCTCAAGGGCCGGTTGGCTCAGCCTTGATCCTGAGCATTTCGCATTTCGTGCTCCTGCCTTCGCAGGAGCAGGATTCATATAAACCTTAGGCTGCTTCAATCCGACGCGAACGCCGCCTTGACCGCGCCCTTATGCGCCTTGCCGTTATGGACATAATGTTCGACGCCTTCGCGCATGTCGATCAGCACTTCGTCGGATAGATCACGCATATATTTGGCGGGGCGGCCTGCCCAAAGCTGGCGGTGCGGCACCGTCTTCCCCGGCGAAAGCAGCGCGCCCGCCGCGAGCATGGCGTCGCTTTCCACCGTGCACCCGCTCATGACGATGGCGCCAAGACCTACGAAAGCCCGGTCCTTCAGGATACAGCCATGGACCATCGCCATATGGCCGATCAGCACATCTTCCCCGATGACGGTCGGCCAGCCTTCGGACGGGCGGCCGTCGATATGGTCGCCGGGGCTGTCGCAATGGACCACCGTGCCGTCCTGGATATTCGTCCGCGCGCCGATATGGATGAAATTCACATCCGCCCGGATCACGCAATTATACCAGATGCTGACATCGGGACCGATCTCCACATCCCCGATGATCCGGCAGCCGGGCGCGATGAAGGCGCTGGGGTGGATCTTCGGCGTCTTGCCGTTGAAGGGGATGATGGAGGCTTCGGGGTGATCGGTCATTTCAGGCTCCCAGCAGGCGGGCGGCGTGAAGCGCGTGATAGGTGAGAACGCCCGAGCAACCGGCCCGCTTGAACGCCATCAGCGTTTCCAGCACCAGCGCGTCGCGATCCCCCGCCCCTACGGCGGCGGCGGCCTCCAGCATCGCATATTCGCCCGACACCTGATAGGCGAAGACGGGCACTTCGAACCGATCCTTCACTCGGGCGATGATGTCGAGATAGGGCAGGCCCGGCTTCACCATCACGCTGTCCGCGCCTTCGGCAATGTCTAGGGCGACTTCGCGCAGCGCTTCCTCGCTGTTGGCGGGGTCCATCTGATAGGTCTTCTTATTGCCTTTCAGGAGGCCGCTGGAGCCGACCGCATCGCGGAACGGGCCGTAAAAGGCGCTCGCATATTTGGCGGCATAGGCCATGATCTGCACATTGGCATGGCCTTCCTCCTCCAGCGCCTCGCGTATCGCGCCGACGCGGCCATCCATCATGTCGCTAGGCGCGATGATGTCCGCGCCCGCCGCCGCCTGATTGAGCGACTGGCCGATCAGCACGTCGATGGTGGCGTCGTTGACGACATAGCCCGCTTCATCCAGCAGGCCGTCCTGGCCATGGGCGGTATAGGGATCGAGCGCCACGTCGGTCAGGATGCCGATCTCCGGCACCGCGTCCTTGATCGCCCGGATGGCCCGGCACATCAGATTATCGGGATTGAGCGCCTCTTCACCATCGTCGCTGCGCCGTTCGGGCTGGGTGTTGGGAAAGAGGGCGAGGCAGGGAATGCCCACCGCCTGCGCTTCCCGTGCGCGTTCCACCATCAGGTCCACCGACCAGCGGGAGACGCCGGGGAGCGACTTGATGGGTTCTTCCACCCCCTGCCCTTCGGTGACGAACAGCGGCCAGATGAAGTCGCTGGGGCTGAGGCGATTTTCGGCGTGCATCGCCCGGCTCCAGGCCGAGGCGCGGGTGCGGCGCAGGCGAAGCGCCGGATAGGAGGCGTGAGTCATGGCCGGCTGTGTAGGCCGCCCGGACGGGGGGATCAAGGTTCCGGCGATGCGACCGCTATGATAGGGCGCGGGCATGCGTGCCATCCATCATATCGCGATCATCTGTTCCGACTATGCGCGGTCCAGAGCCTTTTATGTCGACATTCTGGGCTTTGGCGTGATCCGCGAAGTGTGGCGCGACGAGCGGCAATCGTGGAAATGCGATCTGGACGCGGGCAATGCCCAGATCGAACTTTTCTCCTTTCCCGCGCCCCCGCCCCGTCCGACCCGGCCGGAAGCCTGCGGCCTGCGTCACCTCGCCTTCACGGTCGACGATCTGGACGGGGAAGTCGCGCGGCTGGCGGCGGCGGGGATCGCCTGCGAGGAGGTCCGGATCGATCCTTACACCGGACAGCGCTTCACCTTTTTCGCTGATCCGGACGGGCTGCCGCTGGAATTTTATGAGGCATGATCCCTATTGGGCTCAGATCCTATTTCACAAAGCGGCGGAAGAAGCTGTCCCCGTTCCATTGCGGCCGTCCCGGCGCATTGGCGACGCGCAGAGTCACGGCGGCGACATAGTCGTTGAGCTTCACCGATTCCGCCGGCATCACCGGCTGGTTCGCATCGTCCCTGGGCGAATGGTAGATATTGGCGCGCCAGGCCTTTTCAACCGCCGCCTCCGGCGTGTCCGCCTTGAAGCCATATTTGAAGAATAGCGCGGGGATGCCCGTGCGGATGAAGCTATATTGGTCGGAGCGGATGAAGACGTTCCGGTCGGGGAAGGGATCGGGCGTGATCGGCAGGTTCATCTGCGCGCTCACCGCTTCGGCATCCTTCCCCAAGCTGCTCTGATCGTAGCCGATCGGCGTAACGCTGGTCAGCGGGAAGATCGGCAACGCCATGTCGAAATTCAGGTCCGCCACCATCGCCTTGTGCGGCACGGTCGGCCGCCGGGCGAAATAGGTGGAGCCGAGCAGCCCCTTTTCCTCCGCCGTCACGAAGGCGAACAGGATCGATCGCCTGGGCTTCACCTTGCTCTCGCGCAGGGTGCGGGCGATTTCGAGCAGGCTGGCCACGCCGGAGGCATTGTCGATCGCGCCATTATAGATCGCATCGCCCTTGATCGGCGTGCCGACGCCATAGCCGTCGAGATGGGCGGACAGGATGACATATTCCTTTCGCAGCGCCGGGTCCGTTCCGGGCATGAGCGCGATGATGTTGGGCGATGAGATGTCCGAGCGTCTGGCCGCCACCTTCGCGTCCAGTCGCCGGGCAAGCGGGAAAGAAGGCACGGGCGCGGATTTGTCGGCGGCGGCGGCGATCTCCGTGAAATCATGACCGGAGCCCGCAAAAAGCAGCGCGGATTTGGCGGGATCGAACTGCGCGCTCAGGAAAGGCGCGGCAGTCTCTCGCAAGGCCTGGTCGCGGAAGAACAGAGCGGGTTGGCTGGCCAGGGCCATGCGGCGGTCCCAGGGAATCTCGACCTGCTTGGGCGTGACCAACTGGATCAGGCCGAGCGCGCCCTGTTTGGCCAGCCATGCGGCGCGTTCCGAGCGTGCATGGGATTTGAGCGCGCCGGAAATGGTCGAGGGGCCGCCGGAAACGACCACCACGATCTTGCCCTTAAGGTCGAGCCCGGCGAAATCGTCATGGTTCACTTCGGGCAGATGCAGGCCATAGCCCGCGAAGACCAGCGGCGCGCTGACGGTTGGCGGAACGGGGCCGCCGCCACCCGAGAAAATGATGTCGGCGGGCACGGCAAGCGCCGTTTCGCCCTCCGCTCCGGTCAGGCTGGCGCTGCTGTCCTGCGACAGGATCACCTGCTCCGTGAAGGCGATGGGCTGTTTATAGCCATGCGTGCCCGCTGGCTGGAGGCCGAGCGCCTGAAGCTGAGCGATCACATAGTCGGCTGCCTTGTCATAGCCCGGTTTGCCGGTGCCTCGTCCTTCATAAGCGTCGCCGGCAAGGGTGCGGACGTGGCTCCACCAGGCTTCCGCCCTATTGTCAGGTGCAGCCAGGGCCGTCGTGCTGATCAAACCCAGAAGAAGTCCGGAAAATAGTTTGCGCATCAGCCACATGCCCTCTTTTGGAAACCTGACGATCTTGCCCGATCCGGTGCGACGAACAAGGGGGCTTGGAACCGCTACGCCCTATTCGTATCAGGATCGCGATAGAGGTTGGGAGACCGTCATGCCGCTTCCCCGTTTTCTTGTTCTTCTGACCGTGACGATAGCGGGATTGGCGGCTCCCGCAGGGGCGGCGACGCGGGGCTTCACCCTCTCCAGCTTCGATGCGATCCGGGTGGATGCGCCGATAGAGGTCGTGATTACCACGGGCGCCGGAGCTTCGGCGCGGGCGGAGGGTGATCAGGCTGTGCTGGACCGGCTGAAGCTGGACCTGTCCGGACGCCTGCTGGCGGTGACGATGGAGCGAGCGCAGCCGGGCGAGAAATCCGGCGGGCGGGCGGTGCTGCGGCTGTCGACCGGCGATCTGGGCCGTGTCGTGCTGA
Source organism: Sphingobium sp. TB-6 (assembly GCF_012927365.1). Lineage (NCBI taxonomy): Bacteria > Pseudomonadati > Pseudomonadota > Alphaproteobacteria > Sphingomonadales > Sphingobiaceae > Sphingobium > Sphingobium sp. TB-6. The sequence continues at coordinate 198,792 of NZ_JABBGL010000006.1, forward strand.
CCGGGGGTGGATCGGTTTCGATCAGCCGGATGAAGGGGCTGCGCGGGGAGATCGTGCTGGGCGGCAATGGCGACGTCAGCGTGGCGGCGGTGGATCTGGAGCAGCTCCATCTGGGCGTGGTGGGGGCCGGGCGGGCGAATCTGGCCGGGCGGGTCGGTGTCGCGACCGTGCGGGTTACTGGTCCGGGCGCGGTGGCGGCGGAGGGACTGCGGGCGCGGCAGGCCGTGGTCGCGAATGACGGGCCGGGGAATGTGGCGCTGACGGCGGAGGTGACCGCCAAGGTGACGGCTTCCGGGTCGGGCGACGTGACGGTGGCGGGAAAAGCGGCGTGCAGCGTCGACAATCGCGGGACGGGGCGGATCAGTTGCGGGGGTGCGGCTTATTAGGATGGGATTGGAGGCAGGCTCCCTGATATATCAGGTTAGGCAAGTCTTTACTTCGCATGCGTTACGACGGGCCGAATTCTGGCTGGATTGTTTGATGCGTCGTCTGCTTGCCCTTCTTCTTCTTTCCGCGCTGATCGCGCCCGAAACCGCGATGGCGCAGGTCGCCGTGGCGGATAGCGGCGATACGGCGTGGATGATCCTGTGCGGCGTGCTGGTGCTGCTGGCGGCTTTGCCGGGACTGATGTTGCGTCATGCGGGATTGGTCCATGCGCGCAGCGCCCTGTCGGTGGGCATGCAAGGGCTGGTGGTGGCCGCAGGGATTTCGCTGCTCTGGGGGATCATCGGTTACAGCCTCGCCTATGCGCCGGGAAGCGGCTGGCTGGGCGGGCGGGCGCATATATTGCTCGCCAATCTGGGGGCGTTGCGGGATGGGCTGACCGTGCCGGAATCGGCCTTCGCGCTGTTCCAGATGGGGCTGGCCGTCTTCGCCGCCTGCCTGTTGCCCGGTGCGGTGGCGGAGCGGGTGCGTCTGGGATGGATGACGGCCTTTGCCCTGCTCTGGCTGTTGCTGGTCTATGCGCCGGTGGTGCATTGGGTCTGGGGTGGCGGATGGCTGGCAGGCCTGGGCGTCATGGATTTTGCGGGCGCGCTGGTCGTGCATCTCTGCGCGGGTTTTTCGGCGCTGGCGCTGGTGCTGATCGTGGGCAAGCGACGGGCGGTTTCCGGGGGGCATGCGCCGCTTCTGAGCCTTGCAGGTGGCGTGCTGCTGTGGATCGGCTGGGCGGGGATTGTGGGTGGCTGGGCCTTTGGCGCGACGGACAATGCCGCGACGGCCATTCTCAACGCCCATTTCGCGGCCTGCGCGGGCGCTTTCGGCTGGATGCTGGTGGAGCGGATCGATCTTGGCCGGGTGACGACGACCGGAGCCGTGTCGGGAGCGTTGGCCGGGCTGGTGGCGATTTCCGCTTCGGTGGCCCTGGTCGGACCGGGCGGGGCGATGATGATCGGGCTGATCGCCGCGCTGCTTTGCCGGGTGGCCAAGGCGCTGCTGGGTGCGCGGATCGACGATGCGGCGGATGTGTTCCTGATCCACGGGCTGGGTGGGCTGATCGGGGTGTTGCTGCTGGTTCCCTTCGTGCTCCCGGCGCTGGGCGGAGTCGGCTTCGCGGCGGGGATCAGCCTTGGCGGCGCCATCGTCGCGCAGGTCATCGGCATAGTGGTGGTGGCGCTGTGGGCGATGGCCGGATCAGCGATCATCGCCCTGATGCTGTCGGTGATCGTGCCAGCCCGGATCGGCGCGCGGGAGGAGGAGGAAGGCCTCGATCTGACGCAGCATAAGCAGCAGAGCTGGGATTTTCGCTAAAGGTGGGCATCGCCGTCGGCATATTCGCGCATCAGGAGGAACGGCGGATCGGGCTGTGCCTGGCGTCCCTGCCGCTGGACCGGGCGGACATCGTCTTTCATGTGCTGGTGAACGGGTCGACGGACGCCACTGCGGCGCGGGCGCGGGAGGCGAGCGGCGGACGAGCGAATGTTATCGTCCATGACATGGCCGCCGGTGGCAAGGCGCGGACATGGAATCATTTCGTCCACGACCTGCTCCGCGGCGATGAGGATGCCGTCATCTTCATGGATGGCGATGCCGAAATCGTCGCCGGGTCGATCGACGCGCTGACGGCGGCGTTGGCGGCACGGCCCGATGCCAATGCGGCTGCGGGGATGCCGGTCAATGGGCGGTCGGTCGAGGTCTATCGCCAGAGCCTGCGGGATGAACGGGGGCTGTTCGGTGATCTTTATGCGCTGTCCGGACGGTTCGTCGCAGCAGTCCGGGCGCGAGGCTTGCGCTTGCCAGAGGATCTGGTGGGAGACGATGGGCTGGTGGCCGCCTGGGCGCATACCGATCTGGGGCGTGATGCCGATTGGGATCGGGAGCGGGTGCTGGCGTGCGAGGATGCGGGCTTTCGCTGCGAGGCGGTGAGCCTGCTGCGGCCCTCCACGCTTCACATGCAATATCGGCGGATGATCAATTATTCGCTGCGCTATTTCCAGAACCGGATCATTTCCGACATCATGGCACGTGACGGAGTATCGGGGTTGCCGGTTCGCATGGATGCGCTTTACGGCGAATGGTTGCCGCGTTTTCGGCCCCGGCCCTTGCCGACAGGATGGTTCGATCGCAGGGCTTTGGCGCGAATGAGGGGGAAGCGATAAGGCCTCCCCCCTTTCCTTCTCAGCGGTCGCGGGCCGCCAGTTCCTTGTTGACGTAGAGCGCCACCATGGTCGCCACCGCGCCCGAGAGCAGGTAGATGCCCGAGGCGGCCAGACCGAACTTCACCGACAGCAGCAACGCCACCAGCGGAGCGAAGCCCGCGCCGACCAGCCATGCAAGGTCGGAGGTCAGCGCCGATCCGGTATAGCGCGCTTCGGTGGCGAAGTTGGACGCGACCACGCCGGAGGACTGGCCGAAAGCCAGGCCCAGCAGCATGAAGCCCAGGATCATGAAGGCGACCTCGCCCAGATCCCCGCCATTCAAGAGCAACGGCGCCATGACGCTGAAGATCGCGATGCCGAGCGCCGACCATGCCAGTAGCGAGCGGCGCCCGATCTGGTCCGCGACGAAGCCCGAGACGACGATGGCGAGCAGGCCGACCGACGCGCCGATCATCTCGATGATCAGGAAGCGTTCCAGCGGCTGCTTCGTGAACAGCGCGACCCAGCTCAGCGGGAAGACCGTCACCATGTGGAACAGCGCGAAGCTGGCCAGCGGGGCGAAGGCGCCGATGATGATGTTGCGCCCTTCCGCCTTGACGGTGGGCAGCACTTCGGAGGGTTGCAGATCCTTCTGTTCGAACAGGCGCTCGAACTCATGGGTCACGACGATCCGCAGGCGGGCGAACAGGGCCACGACGTTGATCGCGAAGGCGACGAAGAAGGGATAGCGCCAGCCCCAGTCGAGGAAATCCGCGCGAGACAGCGTCATCAGGAAGAAGGCGAACAGACCGCTCGCCACCAGCAGCGCCAGCGGTGCGCCCAATTGCGGCACCATCGCATACCAGCCGCGCTGATGCTGCGGCGCGTTCAGCGACAGGAGCGAGGCGAGGCCGTCCCAGGTTCCGCCGAGCGCGATCCCCTGCGCGGCGCGCAAAATGACCAATACGACCGCTGCATAGTGGCCAATGGTCTCATATCCCGGCATGAAAGCGATCGACGCGGTCGATCCGCCCAGCAGGAACAAGGCCACGGTCAGTTTCGTGCCCCGACCGAAATGGCGGTCGATGGCCATGAAGATCAGCGAGCCGATGGGCCGCGTGATGAAGGCGACGGAAAAGATCGCGAAGGAATAAAGCGTGCCGGTCAGGGCATCCACATAAGGGAAGACCAGGTGCGGGAAAACGATGACCGAAGCGATGGCATAGACGAAGAAATCGAAGAATTCGGAGGTGCGACCGATGATGACTCCGATGGAAATATCACCCGGCGCGATCTTGTGGTCCCGCGCATTGATCAGGCGCGCATCATCCTCCAGCGACCGGGAGGTGAAGGTCATGGCCTGTGAACTCATAGGCATCCGCTCCTTGGCTTAAGCCACCGGAACCCTTTTTCTGTTCTGCCGGCGGCCACGAACAGGCAACATAACAGAAAACCCGCAGAGTCTAAGCAGTATCCCGCAATCCAAGCATTTTTTGCACCTGCGCACTATGGGACAAATTGCCCACTGTTCGACTCCCTGTGGACGGGTTAGCGCGCGCTCATGCCACACCCCCTCTTCCCCAACTGGACCCGAATTTTCCGCTGGTCCGCTCCGATTCTGGCGCTGCCGCTGACGGCATGCAACTGGGTCGTGATGAACCCGTCGGGCGATATTGCGGTGCAGCAGCGCGACCTGATCCTGATCTCGACCGCGCTGATGCTGCTGATCGTCATTCCCGTCATGGCGCTGGTCGTCTTTTTCGCCTGGCGTTACCGCTCTGCGAACGAGGCGGCGGAAAAGGAATATGATCCGGATTGGGATCATTCGACCAAGCTGGAGCTGCTGATCTGGTCCGCGCCGCTGCTGATCATCATCTGCCTGGGCGCGCTGACCTGGGTGAGCACGCACAAGCTGGACCCCTATCGGCCGCTGGACCGGATCGACGCGCAGACCCCCATCGACCCCAAGGTGAAGCCGCTGACTGTCGAGGTCGTCGCGCTCGACTGGAAATGGCTGTTCATCTATCCGGAGCTGGGCATCGCCACGGTCAATGAGCTGGCGGTCCCGACCAATGTGCCGGTGCGTTTCGACATCACCGCCTCGACGGTCATGAACAGCTTCTACATTCCTGAACTGGCGGGGCAGATCTATGCGATGCCGGGCATGAAGACGCAGTTGCATGCGGTCGCCAACAAGGCGGTCGGTGGCGTGGGCTTTTCCGCCAACTATTCGGGCGCGGGCTTCAGCCATATGCGCTTTGCTTACAAGGCGCTGGACCGGGCCGGTTTCGACGGCTGGGTGGCGAAGGTGAAGGCTGGTGACGTCAATCTGGACCGCAATGTCTACCTGACGCTCGCCAAGCCCAGCGAGAAGGCGCCGGTCGCCTATTTCTCCGCCGTCGATCCCAAGCTGTTCGACGCGGTCGTGAACCTTTGCCCCAAGCCCGGCCAGCGCTGCATGGGCGAGCTGATGCACATCAACATGATGGGCGGCGCGGGCAAGGAATCGGCGCATGAGACCGAAGGCCTTCGCTACGACTTCCCCAACAGCCATGTGATCGACCAGACCGAGCGCAATAAAGGCGTGCAGACCGCGCCGGACGCTCCGGGGGCCACCGAGGCTCCAGCCGATCACTCCTCCCATAGCGGCGCTGACGCGCACGCGCAGCATCGGTAAGGCCCATGACTGGCACAATGACAACAGCACAGATGATCTTCGGTCGTCTGACATGGGACAGCTTCCCATGGCATGAGCCCATCATTGTCGCGACCTTCGCGGCGGTGGTGCTGGGCGGCGCGGCGCTGGTCGCGGCGCTCACTTATTTCAAGCTCTGGGGCTATCTCTGGAAGGAGTGGTTCACCAGCGTCGATCACAAGAAGATCGGCATCATGTATATGGTGCTGGGCCTCATCATGTTCCTGCGCGGCTTTGCCGACGCGATCATGATGCGCTTACAGCAGGCGCTCGCCTTCAACGGGTCGGAGGGCTATCTCAACGCCCACCATTATGATCAGGTGTTCACGGCCCATGGCGTCATCATGATCTTCTTCGTGGCGATGCCGTTCATCACCGGTTTGATGAACTATATCGTCCCGTTGCAGATCGGTGCGCGCGACGTCAGCTTCCCCTTCCTGAACAATTTCTCGTTCTGGATGACCACGGGCGGCGCGGTGTTGGTGATGATGTCGCTGTTCCTGGGTGAGTTCGCCCAGACCGGCTGGCTCGCCTATCCGCCGCTTTCGGGGATCGCCTACAGCCCGGCCACGGGTGTCGATTATTATATCTGGGCGCTACAGGTGGCCGGTATCGGCACGACCCTGTCCGGCATCAACCTGATCGCGACCATCGTGAAGATGCGCGCGCCGGGCATGTCCCTCATGAAGATGCCGGTGTTCACCTGGACCTCGCTCTGCGCGAACATCCTGATCGTCGCGTCCTTTCCCATCCTGACCGCCACGCTCGTCCTGCTCTCGCTCGACCGCTATCTGGGCACCGCCTTCTTCACCAATGATTTCGGTGGCAATCCGATGATGTATGTCAACCTCATCTGGATCTGGGGCCACCCGGAAGTCTACATCCTCATCCTGCCGCTGTTCGGTGTTTTCTCCGAAGTCACCTCGACCTTCTCGGGCAAGCGTCTCTTCGGCTACACCTCCATGGTCTATGCGACCTGCTGCATCATGGTGCTGTCCTACCTCGTGTGGCTGCACCACTTCTTCACCATGGGGTCGGGCGCCAGCGTCAACAGCTTCTTCGGCATCACGACAATGATCATCTCGATCCCGACGGGGGCCAAGCTGTTCAACTGGCTGTTCACCATGTATCGCGGCAAGATCCGTTTCGAGCTGCCGATGATGTGGACCGTCGCCTTCATGCTGACCTTCACGATCGGCGGCATGACCGGCGTGTTGCTCGCCGTTCCGCCCGCGGACTTCGTGCTGCACAACTCGCTGTTCCTGATCGCGCACTTCCATAATGTGATCATTGGCGGCGTGCTGTTCGGCCTGTTCGCAGCGATCAATTACTGGTGGCCCAAGGCGTTCGGCTTCAAGCTGAACGTCTTCTGGGGCAAGGTGAGCTTCTGGTGCTGGCAGATCGGTTTCTGGATGGCCTTCACCCCGCTCTACATCCTGGGCCTGATGGGCGTCACCCGCCGCATGCGCGTGTTCGACGATCCGTCGATCCACATCTGGTTCATCATCGCCGCCGTCGGCGCTGCGATCATCGCGGCGGGCATCGGCGCCATGCTGGTCCAGTTCGCAGTCTCCATCTGGAAGCGCGAGGAACTGAAGGACGAGACGGGCGATCCGTGGAACGGCCGCACGCTGGAATGGGCGACGTCGTCGCCGCCGCCGGAGTATAATTTCGCCTTCACGCCGGTCGTCTACGACACCGACACATGGGCGGACATGAAGCGGAACAATTATCAGCGTCCGCTCTCCGGCTACCAGCCGATCCATATGCCGAGCAGCACCGGCGCGGGCGTGATCCTCGCGGGTCTGGCGACGCTCTGCGGCTTTGCGCTGATCTGGTACATCTGGTGGCTCGCGGGTCTCAGCTTCGTCGGGATCGTCGCGGTCGCGATCGGCCACACCTTCAACTACAAGCGCGACTTCCACATCCCGCAGGATGTCGTGACGCGCACCGAGGAAGAGCGCACGCGCACCCTCGCGGCGGCAGGAGCCTGACACTCATGACTAGCGCAACTGCAATGGCGCATCGGGAAGAGCGGGCCTACCACCTGCCCGAGGAGCCGCACCTCCACGAAGGCCACAGCACCAATCTGGGCTTCTGGATGTATCTGATGAGCGACTGCCTCATCTTCGCCATCCTCTTCGCCACCTATGCGGTGCTGGGCGGCAGCTATGCCGGCGGGCCGGGGCCGAAGGATCTGTTCGACTTGCCGCTCGTCGCGCTCAACACCGCGATGCTGCTGTTCTCGTCGATCACCTATGGCTTTGCCATGCTGGCGATGGAGAAGAACAGGGTCAGCGCCACGCAGGGCTGGCTGGTCGTCACGCTGCTGTTCGGCGGGGCGTTCCTGTTCATCGAACTCTACGAATTCGCGCATCTCATCCATGAGGGCGCGGGTCCGCAGCGTTCGGCGTTCCTGTCCTCCTTCTTCACGCTGGTCGGCACGCACGGGCTGCACGTCACCTTCGGTTCGATCTGGCTGATCACGCTGATGGTGCAGGTCGCGAAAAAAGGTCTGATCCCGGCCAACAAGCGCCGGCTGATGTGCCTTTCCATGTTCTGGCACTTCCTCGACGTCATCTGGATCGGCGTCTTCACCTTTGTCTATCTGATGGGAGTCCTGCGGTGAGCAACGCTGTCCATCCTCATGGTGGCCACGGCCACCATCATGACGATCATCATGAAGAAGGCTCGCACGGCAGCTACGGCAGCTACATGATCGGCTTTGGTCTGTCGGTGATCCTGACGGCCATCCCCTTCTGGCTGGTGATGAGCGGCGTGCTGCACGATCCGCAGCTGACCGGCGTGGTCATCATGGGCTTTGCCGCGGTGCAGGTGATCGTCCACATGATCTACTTCCTGCACATGAACACCCGCGTCGAAGGCGGCTGGTCGTTCATGGCGATGATGCTGACCATCGTTCTGGTCGTTATCGTCCTGTCGGGATCGCTGTGGGTCATGTATCATCTGAACGCCAATATGATGCCGCATGCGGACATGGACATGAGCGCCATGCACGACATGTCAACGATGCAGAATATGAGCGAAATGCCGTGAAAACGGCCCAAGACGGGGGGCGCTCCAGGCGCTCCCCGGCCTTTCTGATCGGCCTGACGCTGATCGCCCTTCTGTTTTTTGCCGGTTTCTGCGCGCTCGGCGCCTGGCAGGTCCAGCGCCTGAGCTGGAAGCGCGACCTGATCGCCCGCGTCGATGCGCGAATCCACGCCCGCCCCATCCCCGCTCCCCGTGCCGCCGCAAGGGCCGATGAATATCGCCGGGTGAGGATTTCGGGCCATTTCCTTCATGGCAAGACTGCGCTCGTACAGGCGGTGACCGTGCGCGGCCCCGGTTTCTGGGTGCTGACGCCGCTCGTCACTGACCAGGGCTTCACCTTGATCGTCAATCGCGGCTTCGTGCCGCCGGACAGGCGCCGGGATTATGCCCGGCCCCAGGGCGAAGTGCATGTCGCGGGGCTGTTGCGCCTGAGCGAACCGGGCGGCGGTTTCCTGCGCTCCAACGATCCGGCGACGGATCGCTGGTATTCGCGTGACGTGGCCGCGATCGCCGCCGCTCGCGGGATCGATGGGCCGACCGCCGATTATTTCATCGACGCCGATGCAGCGAGCGGTCCCGACAGCCTGCCGGTCGGCGGTCTCACGGTCATCAAATTCCCCAACAGCCATCTGCAATATGCGATCACATGGTTCGTGCTGGCGGCGATGGTCGCGGGCGCGTACATGTTCGTCATGCGTCAGGAGCGGAAAGACCGCCGGGGATGAACCGGAACCTGCCGATCAGCACCCTCTGGCAGCCCAGCCAGTGGCCGGCCGATGCTGCGGGCCGCAAGAATCTGGCGCTGCTGGTGCAATTGCGCTGGCTGGCGATTGCGGGCCAGCTCATCACCATATTGGCGGTGCATTTCGTCATGGGCATCCGTCTGCCCATCGCCCCGATGCTGCTGGTCGCGGGCATGGCGATATTGATGAATGGCCTGAGCTTCGGCGTTCTGCGCAAGCGGACGGACGTGTCCCATGCCGAACTGTTCCTCTCGCTGCTGTTCGACGTGCTGCTGCTGACGGCGCAGCTTTATCTTTCCGGCGGGGCGACCAATCCCTTCATCTCGCTCTATCTGGTGCAGGTGGCGCTGGGCGCGGTGCTGCTCGACCGCTGGAGCATCTGGGGGATCGTCTTCGTTTCGACGCTCTGCGCGGGACTGCTGGCGCTGCATTATCGGCCGCTGGACCTGAATGGCGTGCTGGAAGGCCATTTGTTCGACCTGCATATCATCGGCGCCTGGATCTGCCTGACCATGATCGCGGTGCTGCTGGTGCTGTTCGTGCTGCCGGTGACACGCAACCTCCAGGTGCGGGACGCCTATCTGGCGAAACTGCGGCAACAGGCGGCGGAGGAGGAGCATATCATCCGGATGGGCCTGTTGGCGTCGGGCGCGGCGCATGAACTGGGCACGCCCCTGTCGCAGCTTGCGGTGGTGCTGGGCGACTGGAAGCATATGCCGGAGATCACCGGCCATCCCGACCTGGTGGAAGAAGTGGAGGAGATGCAGGCGGCAGTGCAGCGCTGCAAGGCGATCGTGACCGGCATCCTGCTGTCTTCCGGCGAGGCGCGGGGCGAAGCGCCGGAAGTCACCAATGTGCGCGATTTCATCGACGGCATCGCCATGGAGTGGCGCAGAGCCAATCCGGGCATGCCGCTGCGCTGCGATTTCGGGCCGCATGACTATCCGCGCATCATTGCCGATCCGGTGATCCGGCAGGCGATCGGCAATCTGCTCGACAATGCGCGGGAGGCAGGCGCGACCTATATCGACCTGCTGGTCGGGCGCGACAGCAGCTCGCTCAACATCGCGGTGCGCGACAATGGCAGCGGCTTTTCCGAGGCCATGCTGGAGGATTTCGGCAAACCCTACCGATCGAGCAAGGGCAAGGAAGGTCACGGCCTGGGCCTCTTCCTGGTCGTCAATGTCGTACGCAAGCTGGGCGGCAGCGTCAGCGCAAGCAATGGCGCGGATAGCGGGGCGCTGATCCTGTTGCGCCTGCCGCTGGGCACCGTGGCGATGGAAGAGGAAAATGCCGATGTCTGAGCGCGTGCTGGTGATCGTCGAGGATGATGAGGCATTTGCCAAGACGCTCAAGCGCTCCTTCGAGCGGCGCGGCTATGTGGTGCTGACGGCGGACAGCCATGCGGCACTGGAAATGGTGCTGACGGGCAGCAAGCCGGGCTTTGCGGTGGTCGACCTGAAGCTGGGCGCGGAGTCCGGGCTTGTCTGCGTGCAGACATTGCATGCCCATGATCCGGCGATGGTGATCGTCGTGCTGACCGGCTTTGCCAGCATCGCGACGGCGGTCGAAGCGATCAAGCTGGGCGCTTCCAACTATCTCGCCAAGCCGTCCAACACCGATGATATAGAGGCGGCGTTTGCGCGCTCCACTGGCGACCCATCCACGCCGCTGGCGCCCCGTCCGACATCGATCAAGACGCTGGAATGGGAGCATATCCATGAAGTGCTGAAAGACAGCGACTTCAATATTTCCGAAGCGGCGCGGCGCCTGGGGATGCACCGGCGGACGCTGGCGAGGAAGCTCGCCAAGCGGCAGGTGGGCTGAACCTAAGTTTCAGATGGAGCGGGTGAAGGGAATCGAACCCTCGTCGTAAGCTTGGGAAGCTTCTGCTCTGCCATTGAGCTACACCCGCCTGCCTGCGCGGCTTAGCCGTTGATCCGAATGGCGTCAACGACATCGCGGCGGAGAATTTCAGAGGGGATGGCGCCATGGCGGCCGATATTCCAGCCGGCAAGGCGATGGCCCGCCAGCCCGGCGCCCGCGAACAATCGCTTTCGGAAGCGGAACGTCCGGCACGCAGAAGCGTTGTTCAGGGCGAACAAGATAATCCACGGGGACCCACATGAGCACGGCGGCACCGGAAGGATCTGGAAACCGCTTCGAGTTGCTGGTCCAGAACGTCACTGACTATGCGATCTACATGCTGTCGCCCAACGGCATCATCGTCAGTTGGAATCCCGGCGCGCGCCGCTTCAAGGGCTATGAGGCCGAAGAAATCATCGGTGAGCATTTTTCCCGATTCTATACGCCGGAGGATCAGGCGGCAGGCATTCCCGCGCTGGCGCTGGAAACGGCGGAGCATGAGGGCCGGTTCGAGGCCGAGGGATGGCGCGTTCGCAAGGACGGTTCGCGTTTCTGGGCCCATGTCGTCATCGATCCCATTCGCGAACCCGGCGGCCAGTTGATCGGCTTTGCCAAGGTCACGCGCGACCTGACCGAACGCCGCGCAGCCGAAGAGGAATTGCGGCGCAGCGAGGAACGATTCCGCCTGCTGGTGCAGGGCGTGACGGACTATGCCATCTACATGCTCGACCCGGTGGGGACGATCACAAGCTGGAATCCGGGGGCCGAACGGTTCAAGGGCTATAAGGCCGAAGAGATATTGGGCCAGAATTTCGCCCGCTTCTATTCGGAGGAGGACCGCATGGCCGGCCTGCCCTCACGGGCGCTGGAAACAGCGGCCAGGGAAGGACGGTTCGAAGCTGAGGGATGGCGCATCCGCAAGGATGGATCGCGCTTCTGGGCGCATGTCATCATCGACGCGATCCGGGAAGCCGATGGCGAACTGATCGGCTTTGCCAAGATCACCCGCGACCTCACCGAACGGCGCGAGACGCAATTGGCGCTGGACGAAGCGCGGGAAGCAATCTTCCAGGCGCAGAAGATGGAGGCCATCGGCAAGCTGACCGGGGGCGTCGCCCATGATTTCAACAATCTGCTGGCGGTGATCGTCGGCAGCCTGGACCTGGCCAGGCTGCGGCTGGCGACTGGGGCCGACATATCCCGCTATATCGACAACGCCATGACCGCGGCCGAGCGCGGAGCGACGCTGACGCAACGGATGTTGGCCTTTGCCCGCAAGCAGGAGTTGAAGCTGCAAAGCGTCGATTGCGTCGCCCTGGTGCGGAACATGGCCGATCTGCTGAAGACGACGCTGGGCACCGGAGTCTCCATCGAAACGCGCTTTCCCCTGCATCTGAGCGCCGCCCATGCCGATCCGGCGCAACTGGAACTGGCGCTGCTGAACCTGGCGGTGAATGCGCGGGACGCGATGCCGGGCGGCGGGCGGATCATCATCGAGGGCGCCGAAGCGACGCTGTCGAAAGCGCAACGGCCCGATCTGGACGGCCGACGCTATGTGCGCCTGTCGATCATCGATGAGGGCGAAGGCATGAACGCGGCCACGCTGGATCGGGCGCGCGAACCCTTTTTCACCACCAAGGGGATCGGCAAGGGCACGGGCCTGGGCCTGTCCATGGCGCATGGCTTTGCCGAACAATGCGGCGGATCGCTGACCATCGTCAGCGAGCAGGGACATGGGACCACCGTGTCGCTATGGCTGCCCGTCGCACCCGCAGGCATGGTGGCGGACGAGCCGGTCGTGACGTCCGACATAATGGCTGCCGCGTTTGTGGAACCGCTGGTCATTCTGGCGGTGGACGATGACGATCTGGTGCTGACCAACACCGCCGGCATGCTGGAGGAATTGGGGCATACCGTGTTCCAGGCGACATCGGGGCTGGATGCGCTGCGGGTGCTGGAGCAGGGCAGCGTCGATCTGGTGATCACCGATTATGCCATGCCGGGCATGACCGGCACGCAACTGGCGGACGAGATAGAGGAACGGTTGCCCGGCCTGCCCGTCGTCATCATCACCGGCTTTGCCGAATTGCCGCCGAACATGACCAGGCGGCCAAGGCTGGACAAGCCGTTCAAGCAGGCCGAACTGGCCCGAATGGTGACGTCGGTGACGCAAGGGGGGCAGAAGCTCGTCAAGCTGGCCGCCCATTCGGACGATCTGTAACGCGATCTTTACCAAGCTGGGCGAAACATACGTAAAACATAGATTTTTCGGTCTTCACCCCTTGCATGCAGTGGGGAGTTCGCCAAAGAGACATGAACATCGTCCGCCCCTTTTCCACCAGTTCGCAGGATCGCATGAACACGCCAGCCGCGCCGACTTCGCATTTCTACACGTCGCTGCGCATGCGCCTGCATTATCTGGACTGGGGCAACAGCGCGGCGCCGACGCTGATCCTGGTGCATGGCGGGTTCGATCATGCGCGGAGCTGGGACTGGACGGCGCGGGCGCTGGCGAGGGATTATCATGTCATCGCGCTCGACCTGCGCGGCCATGGCGACAGCGCCTGGTCGGCCGAAGGTTCCTATATGATGGCGAACTATGTCTACGACCTGGCGCAGTTGGTCGAACAATTGGGCCGGGGTCCGGTGATATTGGTCGGCCATTCGCTGGGCGGTTCGATCGCGCTGCGCTATGCCGGACTGTTCCCGGAAAAGGTCGCCAAGATCGTCGCCATAGAGGGGCTGGGCCTATCGCCCAGCCGGATCCAGGAACATGCGGCGAAACCGGCGCCCGAACAATGGCTGCAATGGATAGAAAAGCGGCGGACGCGGGCGCGGCAGACGCGTCGGCATTACCCGACCATAGAGGCGGCAGTCGCGCGCATGCGGGAACGCAACGACCATCTGTCAGTCGAGCAGGCGATGCACCTCACCATCCACGGCGTCAATCGCAATGAGGATGGCAGTTACCGCTGGAAATTCGATCCCTATCTGCACGACCCGGCGCCGCAGGCCTGGAACGACATGGACCTGCCCGAATTCTGGAGCCGGATCGCTTGTCCGACCCTGTTGTGCCTAGGGCTGGATAGCTGGGCGTCCAATCCGGTGAAGGACGGACGCGCCGCGCATTTTCAGGATGCCCGGCTGGTCGAATTCGCGGATGCGGGCCACTGGCTGCACCATGACCAGTTCGACCGCTTCATCGCGGAATTGCGCGGATTCCTGTGATTCGACCTTCCTGAGAGTAGCTATGCTCCAAAGGCGGCAACGGCAGCCTGATATTCCGCTTTAAGTTGCGCGATGAAGGCCGTGGCGGACTGGATTTGGCGGATGGCGCCAATCCCCTGCCCCGCGCCCCAGACGTCGCGCCAGGCCTTTTTATCGCCGCCCGCTATGCTGGAAAAATCCATGTCCGACGCCTTGGGCAGCTTGTCGGCGTCCAGCCCGGCGGCGGCGATGCTGGGGCGCAGATAATTGCCGAGCACGCCGGTGAAATAGTCGGAATAGACGATGTCGCCCGCGCCGCTATCGACGATCATCTGCTTGTAGGCCGGTTCGGCATTGGCTTCCTCGGTCGCGATGAAGGGGGAACCCATATAGGCGAAGTCCGCCCCCATCATCCGCGCCGCCGCGATCGATCGTCCCGTGGCGATCGCGCCCGACAGGGCCAGCGGCCCATCGAACCAGGCGCGGATTTCCTCCACCAGCGCGAAGGGCGACAGCGTGCCTGCATGGCCGCCCGCCCCCGCCGCCACGGCGATCAGCCCATCGGCGCCCTTCTCGATCGCTTTGCGCGCGAAGCCATTGTTGATGACGTCATGCAGGACGATGCCGCCAGAGCTATGCACCGCCTTGTTCACATCCTCCCGCGCGCCGAGCGAGGTGATCACGATGGGCACGCGATATTTGACGCAGAGGGCGAGATCCTCCTCCAGCCGGCTGTTGGTCTTGTGCACGATCAGGTTGACGGCGAAGGGCGCATCCTTGTCTGTCAGAGCCTCTCCCAAATGTTGCAGCCATTGTTCGAACACGCCCGAAGGCCGGGCATTGAGCGAGGGAAAGGCGCCGATGATCCCGGCGCGGCACTGGGCGATCACGAGCGTTGGCTGCGACACGATGAACATCGGTGAGCCGATCAGCGGCAGGGACAAACGGCCTTCTAAAAATGCCGGCAAGCTCATGGACGGGTGCCTCTCCTTTGATGTGGCACCGCGCTATCATCGGACAAGCCGCAGAAAAAGGCGAAATTCACCCCAGCACTCAGCTTTGGCAGGGACGCGGGCAGAAACGGCCGTTCGCCGTAACGACGGCGACAGGGAAATTATTCACCGACGATCTTGAGCAGGCGCCGCTCGACCGGCGCGAGAATTCCCTGAAGCTCGGTTCCGCGCTTCAGCACATGGCCCGCCTCCCCGATCAGCGCCCACATGCCCTGCCGGTGGCGCAGGGAAGGCCGTTTTTCGATTCGGAATTCCGGGCGTTCGGCCGATCGGCGGAAGGCGGAGAAGATAGCGGCTTCGCGGCCCATGTCGATCGCATAGTCACGCCAATGACCGGCGGCGACCATGCGGCCGTACAAATCCATGATCCGCTGAAGTTCGAGACGATCGAAACCGGTCTGACCGGCTGCCCTTGCGCCCTGGGCTGCTTGCGACGGGAACGGCGTCACATTGCTCATCAGGCGCGGCCACGCTCCTTGAACAGGGGAATGTCATCACCCGGCGCATCACTGGGCACATTGCCGCGTTCCGCGATCAGTTCGGCCAGGCGCTTCTGCAATTGCTCGACCTCGCACTGAAGCAGTTCCAGCTTCTGCTTTTCCGGATCGAAACAGTCCGTGCAGGGCGTGCCATAGGGCAGGAATTCGCGCTGATAGGCGGTCACGTCGACCAGCATGGCGCGGGCGGGAATGCCGACCATGGTGGCGCCTTCCTTCACATCCTTGGTCACGACGGCATTGGCTCCCACGCGGGCTCGGGCGCCGACGCGCACCGGACCCAGAACCTGCGCGCCGGACCCGACGATGACGCCGTCCTCCAGCGTGGGATGCCGCTTGCCGGCGATGCCGTTCGCAGGGTCGGTGCCACCCAGCGTCACATTCTGGTAGAGAGTGACGTCATCACCGATCTCCGCCGTTTCCCCGACGACCGTGAAGCCATGGTCGATGAAGAAGCGCTTGCCGATTCGGGCGCCTGGATGAATGTCGTTGTCGGTCAGGAATCGCGAGAAATGATTCACCGCCCGGGCCAGGAAATAGAGCCGGGCGCGATAGAGGCGATGCGCCACGCGATGGAAGGCCAGCGACCAGACGCCCGGATAGAGCAGGATTTCGGCGCGCGAGCGCGGAGCAGGGTCACGGGATTTGACCGAGTCCAGATAAGCAATAAAATTGCGCAGCATGCAGCGCCCCTGATGAAACCGACCAACTGGTACATAAGCGCAAAAGGATGAATTTTCCAGATGGCAGGCTATTTCGGCTTCGCCCGATAAAACAGAAAGTTTCTTGGCGGCCCGTGATATACCAATCAAGGCGGTAGACAATCATAACAGGGACCATTGAATGATCGACACCTTTATCGCCCATTTCGGCGAAATTCTGCCTTTCATTCTTATCGGTTTCGGCGCCCAGATGATCGACGGCGCCCTAGGCATGGCCTATGGCGTCATTTCCAGCACGCTGCTGCTGGCGCTCGGCGTGCCGCCCAGCAGGGCTTCGGCCAGCGTGCATGCGGCGGAAACCTTCACCACCGGCGTATCCGCGATCAGCCATATCGCCCATCGCAACGTCGACTGGCGGCTGTTCGCGCGGCTCATCATTCCAGGCGTGATCGGCGGCGTCACGGGCGCCTATCTGCTGTCCCATGTCGACGGCGCCGTCATCAAGCCGTTCGTGCAATTCTACCTGACGGCGATCGGCGTCTATCTGGTCTGGCGCGGTTTCCATTACCCGCCCCAGGCGCGCGATCCCAAATGGGTGGGGCCACTGGGCCTTGTCGGCGGCTTCATGGACGCGACCGGCGGCGGCGGCTGGGGGCCGGTGGTGACATCGAACCTGCTGATCCAGGGATCGAGCCCGCGGCACACCATCGGCACGGTCAACAGCGTCGAATTCATCCTGACCCTGTCGATCAGCATCACCTTCCTGCTGCATCTGGGATGGGAAACCTTCACCACCTACACGATCGGCCTGCTGATCGGCGGCGTGATTGCGGCGCCCTTCGGTGCGAAGTTGGCCCGGCACGTCTCGCCACGGACGCTGTTCATCGCCGTGGGATCGATCCTGACGCTGACATCGCTGTTCGGCGTGGCCAAATGGCTTGGATATATCGGCTAAACCACTTATATTGCACCTTCCAATCGAGGAAGGCGATCAATGTCGAGCTACATGCCCACGCTCAAGCAGCTACAATATCTTGTGGCGCTGAAGGAGCATGGCCATTTCGGCAAGGCGGCGGACAGTTGTTTCGTGACCCAGTCGACGCTTTCGGCGGGCATTCGCGAGCTGGAGTCGCTGGTCGGCATCACGCTGGTCGAGCGGACCCGCCGGGTGGTGCGCTTCACCGCGCTGGGCGACCGCATCGTCGAGAAGGCGCATCGCGTGCTGCGCGAGGCGGAGGAACTGGCCGCCATTGCGGAAGCTTCGGGCAAGCCGCTGACCGGCGAATTGCGCATGAGCGTCATTCCCACCATCGCGCCCTTTCTGCTGCCCCGCCTGCTGCCCAAACTGCGCAACGAGCGGCCGGAACTGAAGCTTTACCTGCGCGAGGAAACGACGCAGGCGGCGATCGAATCCCTGCGGCATGGCAATGTGGATTGCGTGCTGCTGGCCCTGCCCTTTCCGACCGGGGAACTGGACAGCGAAATATTGTTCCAGGACCGGCTCTATGTCGCCTTCCCGCGCGATGATCCGCGCGATCCGCCCGAATGGATCACGCCCGAGATGATCGACGAGACCAAGCTGCTGCTGCTGGAGGACGGTCATTGCCTGAAGGACCATGCGCTGGCTGCGTGCAACCGGCCGGAAATCCGGGCGAGCGCGATGATGATGGGGACTTCGCTGCATACGCTGGTGCAGATGGTGGATAACGGCCTGGGCATGACCATCATGCCGGAAATGGCGATCGCCAGCGGACTGCTGGACCATACGCAGATCACCGCCCGGCCGCTGCGGTCGGAACGGGCGCATCGCGACATCGCGCTGGTGTGGCGCAAGAACAGCCCCCGGGACAAGGAATTCCGGTTGTTGGCGGAGCTGCTGCGCGATGCGGCGGATTTGCCGGAGGTCAGCCGGGCGGCTTAGACAACGAGCGTTGCCTTGGACGAAGAATCACCGTGCTCCTGCGCAGGCAGGAGTCCAGTTCAGACGGCGGGACTGGGCTCCTGCCTGCGCAGGAGCACGGAGGTTTGGCAGCGTAAGTCAGAGCGCGTTACCGCTTCCAACTATCAGCCTTCACATCATCCTCGGCGCGGGCTTCGACCCAGGCGGTGCGGTCATCGAAATGCTCCTTCTTCCAGAAGGGCGCCTGCGATTTCAGCCAGTCGATGAGGAACGCGCAGGCCTCCAACGCAGCCGTGCGGTGGCGTGAGGCGGTGCCGACGAAGACGATCCGCTCGCCCGGCTCAAGCCGCCCGAAGCGATGGATCACCCGCACGCCAAGCAACGGCCAGCGTTCGCTTGCCTCGGCAACGATGCGTTCGACCTGCGCCGTCGTCATCGCCGGATAATGTTCGAGTTCGAGCGCGATCAGCCCGCCATCCCCCCGCACGATGCCGGTGAAGCTGGCGACGCCGCCGCCGCCGCTTGCCTCCAGCACGGCGAGTTCCGTCGCCGGGTCGAAATCCCCGGTCTGGATGGAAACGCTGCTCATCCGCCCGTGACCGGCGGAAAGATCGCCAGTTCCTTCGCTTCCCCGATCGGGCTGTCGAGCGGCACGAAGCGCTGGTCGAGCGCCGCGCGCAGCTTGTCCGGTCGCGCAAAGGCCTCGGCATAGCCGCCGCCCCGCGCCGCCAGCGTGGCGATAAGCGCGCCGATGGTGACATCGGCGGCGGGCCGCTCGACCTGCTCCTCATCCCGGCCGATGGCTTCGCGGACCCAGGCGAAATAGACGAGGCTAAGCCGTGCCATCGCTCAATCCATATGCTTGATGCCGACGCGCAGATAATCCCAGCCCGTGACCAGGGTCAGGATCGCCGCCGCCCAGAGAGTGGCGATGCCGACCAGTTGCACGAAGGGGAATTGCGGGACAGCGCCTGCGAGAATCAGCGCACCCAGGGCGATGAGCTGAAAGGTGGTCTTCCATTTGGCGAGGCGGGACACCGGCACGGACACCTGGAGCCCCGCCAGAAATTCGCGCAGGCCCGACACGGCGATCTCCCGCAGCAGGATGATCATCGCCGCGGCGATATGGATGCCCGAAATGTCGCGGGTGGCCGACAGCATCAGGATCACCGCGCCGACCATGATCTTGTCGGCAATGGGATCGAGGAAAATGCCCAGTCTCGACACCGCGCCCTGCGCCCGGGCGAGATAGCCGTCGAAATAATCGGTGATCCCCATCAGGCAATAGAGCGCGAAGGCCAGCATATAGCCCGTGGTCCAGCGCGCGCCGATTTCGGCGGGCCAGAGCAGGGCGACCAGCAGGGGTACGGTCAATATACGCGAAAGCGTCAGCAAATTGGGCAGCGTCAGCATGGCGGCGGACTGCCACAGTCAGCGCCGGTGCACAAGCGGTCGCACGAGCAAGGCGACACGCCTTCGCGCACGGGAGGATTGGACAGACCAGTCATCTATGGCTAGACCCCGCCACGCTCATCCACAGCGAAGAAGACCCCCTCGCCCATGCAAGCCTCTCTCAGGCTCCTCAACAAGCGACGTTTTCTGCCGCTTTTCATCACCCAGCTCCTCGGCGCCTTCAACGACAATCTGTTCAAGAATGCGATGGTGCTGTTCGTCGTCTACACCGTCTACAATGACGAGAAATCCGAAACCTGGTTCAGCGCGCTGGCGACGGGCGTGTTCATCCTGCCCTTTTTCCTGCTGTCCGCCCTCTCCGGACAATTGGCGGATCAACGGGACAAGGCGACCATCATCCGCATCGTCAAGGCCGCCGAAATCGTCATCATGACCGTCGGCGCGGCCGGGCTGGCGCTGATCTGGAGCGGGATCGCGGTCCATACGCTCGCCATTCCGCTGCTGCTGGTCGCGCTGTTCGCCATGGGGGTGCATTCGACCTTCTTCGGGCCGATCAAATATGCGATTCTGCCGCAGCATCTGCATGATGAGGAAGTGCTGGGCGGAACCGGACTGGTCGAGGCGGGAACCTATATCGCGATTCTCGCCGGGACCATATTGGCCGGGGTCATCCCGGTGCAGGCGGCGGCGGTCGGCATCATCCTGACCGCCGTGATCGGCTGGCTCGCCGGCCGCAAGGTGCCGCCCGCCCCATCGCTGCTGGAGCGGCAGCCGATCGATTTTCACATCATCCGATCCTCGATAACGCTGGTGCGGGGAACGATGCATATCAGGCGGCTTTACCTTGCCATCATGGCGATCAGCTTCTTCTGGGCCGTGGGCACCGTGCTGTTCATCCAGTTCCCGCCGCTGGTCAAGAATGTGCTGAGCGCCGACAAGTCGGTCGCCAGCCTGTTCCTGGGCATTTTTTCGATCGGCATCGCCATCGGATCTGTCGCGATCAACCGGATGCTGGGGGGGCATGTGTCGGCCAAATATGCCCCGGCTTCCGTGATCGGCATGGGAATCAGCATCATCGCCTTCCATATCGTGTGCGATCTCTGGATGGCGGGGTCCGACGGGCGGATGCTTTCGCTGGCGGGATTTCTGTCCCATCCACTGGCGATTCCGCTGTCGATCTGCCTGCTATGCGTGGCGACCTTCGGCGGCATGTTCGTGGTGCCGCTCTATGCCTTCCTCACCACCACGGTCGAGAAATGCGAGGCGGCGCGGACGGTCGCGGCGAACAATATCGTCAATTCGGGCGCGATGGTGATCGGATCGCTGATCACCATCAGCCTCAGCATCGCCGGGCTATCGGTGGTGAACCAGTTGCTGCTGGTGGCGGCGCTGTGCCTGCCCTGTGCGTGGATCGCATGGACGCTGCACAAGGCCTGCGATTGAGGCAGCGGCGGCTCCTAAAAAATGAAGCTGTAGAAGGCAGTGAAGAAGGCGCCGAAGCTTAGCATGAACAGCTTCCAGTCATTGTCGTCGGATGGCTGCGCACGGGGACGACTGGCCGCTTCATCGGCCAGGCGCAGCACGTGGCGCGGCAGCCGCTGGCGGAACGGATGGCGGGCCGACTCGCTCGTCAGGACTAGAGGTCTCGTTCTCATGAGCGACAAGTTAAGAGATTCTTTACCATTTGGAACATCGCGATTCACGGTTAATCCGGGGCTGTCCCGCGACGGGACATGCTTGACTGTATCAGGCAAATAACACAGCATGACCGAAGCGATGAAAGACCCCCAGCCGACTCCGGAGCCCGAAACCCTGCCGCCCCGCGTCTTCGGCGCCGGCCCGCCAAGCGCCTTTGCGCCGCCAAGACCCTGGAGGCGCCGGGTGCAGATCGCCGGATGGGTGGTCGCGGCCCTGCTGGCGCTGCTGATGATCATCATCGCCTGGCTTGCGGTGACGGCGCCGATGTCGCGTTCCTTGAAGCCCATCGCGCCGCCCAGCATCAGTCTGATGTCGGCGGACAGCCATCTGATCGCGCGGCGCGGCGCGATCATCGACAGGCCGGTGACGGTCGCCGCGCTGCCCAAACATGTGCCGCAGGCCTTCATGGCGATCGAGGACCGGCGATTCTACGATCATTGGGGCGTCGACCCTCGCGGCGTGGCGCGGGCGGCCTGGCATAATCTCTGGTCCAGCGGCTCGTCCCAGGGCGGCAGCACGATCACCCAGCAGCTCGCCAAAGGCGTGTTCCTCTCCAGCGACCAGACTTTCGGCCGCAAGGCGCGGGAGGCGCTGATCGCCTTCTGGCTGGAAGCGTGGCTGACCAAGGACCAGATCATGGAGCGCTACCTCTCCAACGTCTATTTCGGAGACAATGTCTACGGCCTGCGGGCCGCGTCGCTGCATTATTTCAACCGCCAGCCCGAACGGCTGACCATCCCGCAGGCGGCGATGCTCGCCGGGTTGCTGAAGGCGCCCTCCCGGCTTGCGCCGACCGCCAATCTGAAAGGTGCGCGGGACCGGGCGGCGCTGGTGACTCAGGCGATGGTCGAAGCGGGCTATATCAGCAAGGCGCAGCGCGATGCCCTGCCCCCCGCGCGGCTCAATGTGCATGAGGCGCCCGATCCGACCAGCGGCACTTATTTCGCGGATTGGGTTCTGCCCCAGGCGCGGGATCGGGCGGGCGCGGTCTATGGCGCGCAAAATGTGACGACCACGCTGGATTGGCGCATTCAAAGGCTGGCGGAAGCCGCGATCCGCCGCGCACCGTTGGGCAAGGCGGAAGCGGCGCTAGTGGCGATGAAGCCCGATGGCAGCGTCGTCGCCATGGTGGGCGGCAAGGATTATGGCAAAAGCGCCTTCAATCGCGCTGTGCAGGCGAAGCGCCAGCCGGGTTCGACGTTCAAGCTGTTCGTCTATCTCGCGGCATTTCGCGCAGGCATGACGCCCGACGATTTCATCGAGGACACGCCGATCACCACCGGCACCTATCGCCCGGCCAATCATGGCGGCAAATATCGCGGCCGGATCACGCTGCGTCAGGCCTTTGCCGCGTCGAGCAACGTCGCGGCGGTGCGGCTGACGCAGAAGATCGGCGTCGACAATGTCATCAAGGTGGCGCGCGATCTGGGCGTCACCGCGCCGCTGACCGAGGACTTAAGCCTGGCGCTCGGCACCTCGGAAATCCCGCTGGTGGAACTGACCGAGGCCTATGCGGCGGTGGCGGCGGGCGCCTATCCGGTGCTGGCCCATGGCCTGCCGCCCGAGGAACAGGGCTGGTTCGACCGGCTGCTGAGCCGCCGAAAAGCTTTCAGCGACGATCAGTTGGAGATGATCCGCGACCTGCTGTCCTCCGCCGCCAATCGCGGAACCGGAAGCGCGGCGGCGTTGCGGACCAGCACCTTCGGCAAGACCGGCACGACGCAGGACAGCCGGGACGCGATCTTCGTCGGCTATGCGGGCGGGCTGGTGACGGCGGTATGGATCGGCAATGACGACAACACCCCCCTGCCCGGCGGCGCGGCGGGTGGCGGCGTGCCTGCGCGGATCTGGCGCAATTTCATGGCGGGCGCGATCAACGAGCCGGTCGAGGATGCGCCGGAGGAGACGAAAGACAGCGATCTGGTCAACGCCATCGCCAATGTCGCGACGGAGGCGGGCCTGGGCAATATGAGCGTTGGCCTGGATACGCAGGGCGTGACGGTGAATATCGGCAACGGACAGCTTCGTTTGCCGATCGACCAGCCGCCCGAACCTCCGCCGGGCGCGCCCGGACCGCAGCCCGGCACGCCACCGCCGCGCATCGTCGTCCCGACCGATCCGGCCGCGAGCGATCAAAGGCCTTGAGATGAGAGCGGCGCGGCTGCAACAAAACATGGGGTTGCGCCCTTTCTCCCCGGCGCATCCTGCCCTACATGGGTGGGGATGAGCGCCCCCCTCTACAATAAGGACATTTTGCGGCTGGCCGCGAACATTCCCCATCACAAGCGGCTGCCCGATCCGCAGGCGAGCGTGGAGAAACGCTCGCCCACCTGCGGGTCGCGGGTGACGGCAGATGTCAGGATGGAAGCGGGAAGGCTTGCCGATTTGGGACTGGACGTGAAGGCCTGCGCCCTGGGGCAGGCTTCGGCGGCGCTGATGGCGGCGCAGGCGATCGGCCTCACCGCCGATGAGCTGGCCGATGCGCGGGACCGGCTGACCGCCTATCTGGCCGGGGAAAGCGACGATCTGGATTTCTGGCCAGGGCTGGCGGTGCTGGCGCCTGCCCGGGGCTATCCGGCGCGCCATGCCTCCATCCGGCTGGGCTTCGAAGCCATTGCCGAAGCCGCGCGCATGGCCGACGCCTGATGCAGGGACAGGTTGCGCAGGTCGCCGCTTCGCCGGTTTCCGCCACCGACATATTGCTCTCCGAAGGGGTGGTGCTGCTTGGCGCGGCGGTGCTGTTCGTCATGGTTTTCCGCCGCCTGGGACTGGGCGCCGTGCTCGGCTATCTGGTTGCCGGCGCACTGGTCGGGCCGCAGGGGCTGAGGCTGGTCGGCGGGGCGGAATCGAAGCTTGCCATTGCAGAGATCGGCATCGTTCTGCTGCTCTTCCTGGTCGGGCTGGAACTGCATCCGGCGCGCTTGTGGCGGCTGAAACGGGATATTTTCGCTCTGGGCACGGCGCAGGTGGTGCTGTGCGGATGCGCGCTGACGGCGATCATCTTCTACACCACGGGCTTCACCTGGGGGGCAGCGATCGCACTGGGGTTGCCGCTCGCGCTTTCCTCCACCGCGCAGGTTCTTCCCGGCCTCAAGAGCAGCGGCCGCATCAATTCGCCCTTTGGCGAGAAGGTGTTTTCGATCCTGCTGTTCCAGGATCTGTCGATCGTTCCGCTGATCACCATCGTCGCGGCCCTGTCGCGCAATCCCGAAGATGTCGGCGGGCCGCCGGGATGGATGATGGCGGGCTATACGGTCGCGGCGATTGCCGGGCTGGTGCTGGCGGGCCGGTTCATCCTGCGCCCGCTGCTGCAACTGGTCGGGCGGCTGGGCGAGCGGGAGCTGTTCGTCACGGTCGGGCTGTTCACGGTGCTGGCGGCGGCGGCGTTGATGCATAGCCTGCACCTCTCGACCGCGCTGGGCGCCTTTATCGCAGGCGTGATGCTGGCCGATTCGCCCTATCGGCACGAGATAGAGGCGGATGTCGAACCCTTCCGCTCGATCCTGCTTGGCCTATTCTTCCTGGCGGTCGGCATGGTGCTCGACCTGCATGTGGTGGCGGCCAATCCCTTCTTCGTCATCGGCATGGCGGCGATATTGGTGCTGACCAAGGCGGGGCTGATCACCGGCCTCGCCCGGCTGTTCGGCATGGAGTGGAATCAGGCCATCGGCGCGGGGCTGCTGCTGAGCCAGGGCGGCGAATTCGGCTTCGTCCTGTTCGCGCAGGCGCAGAACGCCCTGCTGATCGCGCCCCAGGCGGCCAGCCTGTTCAGCGCCATCGTCACCTTCTCCATGGCGACGACGCCCTTCCTGATGCTGTTCGCCCGCAGGCTGGAATTCGCCAAGCCCAAAGCTAGGCCGGACCTGCCCAAGCCCGAGGATGCGCCGCGCGGCACCGCCATCATCGTCGGCTATGGCCGTTTCGGGCAAACCGTTGCGCAAATGCTGATGGGCCATGGCTTCGGCGTGGTGCCGATCGACAAGAAGCCATCCCAGATCGAAGTGTCCAGCCGCTTCAACAT
Source organism: Sphingobium sp. TB-6 (assembly GCF_012927365.1). Taxonomy (NCBI): domain Bacteria; kingdom Pseudomonadati; phylum Pseudomonadota; class Alphaproteobacteria; order Sphingomonadales; family Sphingobiaceae; genus Sphingobium; species Sphingobium sp. TB-6. The sequence continues at coordinate 224,137 of NZ_JABBGL010000006.1, forward strand.
GAACGTCTATTATGGCGACGGCACGCGGATCGACCTGCTGCGCCGATCGGGCGCGGAAGAGGCGCGGCTGATCGCCTTCTGCATCGACGATCCCTCGCTCGATGCGCGGGCGCTGGAACCGATTGCGGAGGCTTTCCCGCAGGCTGCGCTGGTGGTGCGCGCCTTTGACCGGCGGCAGTTGCTGGCTCTCAAGGACATGGATCTGGCAGGCATCGTGCGCGAAGTGTTCGAATCCGCGATTCTCATGGGCGTGCAGGCGATGCAGGCGCTGGGCGTGCCGCCCGAGGAGGTCGAGGAGGTCGAGCGCCAATATCGCCGGAATGATGAGCAGCGCATGGCGTTGCAGATCGAGCATGGCAATTTGCTGGCGGCCAAGGATTTGATGTACCGGCCCGGCAGGCGGATGCGTCTGCTGGCGCGCGGCGAAGGGGAGGAAGAAGCATGATTGCGGTTCTGGCGGCGCTATCGGCGGCTTTGGCGATTGCGGCGGGAGCCTTTGGCGCGCATGGCGCGGCCAGCCCGCAGGCCGCGGAATGGCTGCGCACTGGCGGCCTCTATCAGCTCATCCATGCCGTGGCCGCACTCGCCATCATGGGGGTGGCGCGGGGTCCGGCGGCGCTGCAATTGGGCGGAGCGGCGATTTTCGCTTTCACCCTCTATGCCATGGCGTTCGGAGCGCCCAAATGGCTGGGCGCGGTGACGCCGATCGGCGGAACCCTGATGATCGCCGGGTGGATATGGGCGGCCTGGATATATTGGCGCGGATGATGGCGCGCCTCCAACGCCCACCACTTGCCCCCATCCCCGCCCACGCTTAGATTGAACTTATGGCCGATCACCACCAACACGACCATCATGAACCGGCAGGCGCCAGTCTGGCCGATGCCGCACGCGCCACGCTGGAGGCGAGCCAGGAACAATGGACGCCGATGCGCGCTGCCATTTTCGACGCTCTGGCAGCGGAGGAGACCCCGGCCTCAGCCTATGACATAGCCGATACCGTGTCCAAGGTGCGCGGAAAGCGCGTGGCGCCCAACAGCGTTTACCGCATCCTCGACCTGTTCGTGAGCAACAATATCGCGATGCGGGTGGAAAGCGCCAATGCCTATATCGCCAATGTGCATCCGGGCTGTCATCACGACTGCATCTTCCTGGTGTGCAAGAACTGCAAGCAGGCCACGCATGTCGACGACGACAAGGTGACGGACAAGGTCCGCGCCGTCGCCAGGGCGGAGGGGTTTCAGCCGGAACGCCCGGTCATCGAGATATTGGGCACCTGCGCCAAGTGCGCGGCGTGATGGAGACATTGCGCTTCGGCCCGGAACGGCCTAGCGCGGTCAGGAGTCTATGTCTTTCATGAACGATCGCCCCTCCACCCCGCTGCTCGACCAGGTCGCCTGGCCTGCGGAGCTGCGTAAGCTGCAACCCGATCAGCTTCGGCAACTGGCCGATGAGCTGCGGCAGGAAGTGATTTCCGCCGTGGGCGTGACGGGCGGTCATCTGGGATCCGGGCTGGGCGTGGTGGAGCTGACCGCCGCCATTCATTATGTGTTCGACACGCCGAACGACAAGCTGGTGTGGGACGTGGGGCATCAATGCTATCCGCACAAGATCCTGACCGGGCGGCGCGACCGTATCCGCACCTTGCGTCAAGGCGGCGGGCTCAGCGGTTTCACCAAGCGGGCCGAGAGCGACTATGATCCCTTCGGCGCGGCGCATAGCTCGACATCGATCAGCGCGGCCTTGGGCTTTGCCGTGGCGAACAAGATGCAGGGCAAAGCCGGCAAGGCCATCGCGGTCATCGGTGACGGCTCCATGTCGGCGGGCATGGCCTATGAGGCGATGAACAATGCGCGGGAAGCGGGCAACCGGCTGATCGTCATATTGAACGACAATGACATGTCGATCGCTCCGCCGGTCGGCGGGCTGTCGGCCTATCTGGCGCGGCTGGTGTCGAGCCGGGAGTTCCTTGGCCTGCGCGACCTTGCCAAGCGGCTGGCGCGCAGACTGCCCCGCCCGCTCCATAATGCGGCGCGCAAGACCGACGAGTTCGCGCGCGGCATGGCGATGGGTGGGACATTGTTCGAGGAATTGGGCTTCTATTATGTCGGCCCGATCGACGGGCATAATCTGGACCAGTTGATCCCGGTGCTGGAAAATGTGCGCGATGCGGCGGAAGGGCCATGCCTCGTCCATGTCGTGACGCAGAAGGGCAAGGGCTATGCCCCGGCCGAGGCGGCGGCGGACAAATATCATGGTGTGCAGAAGTTCGACATCATCACCGGCGCGCAGGCCAAGGCGCCTCCGGGACCGCCCAGCTATACCGGCGTCTTCGCCAAGGCGCTGATCGCGGAGGCTGAGCGCGATCCCGCCGTGTGCGCGATCACCGCCGCCATGCCTTCGGGCACGGGACTGGACAAATTCGCCGCCGCCTTTCCCGACCGGACTTTCGACGTCGGCATTGCGGAGCAACATGCCGTGACATTCGCGGCGGGCCTCGCCGCGCAGGGAATGCGGCCCTTCTGCGCGATCTATTCGACCTTCCTGCAGCGGGCCTATGATCAGGTCGTGCATGACGTGGCGATCCAAAATCTGCCGGTGCGCTTCGCCATCGACCGGGCGGGTCTGGTGGGCGCGGACGGTTCGACCCATGCGGGCAGCTTCGACGTGACCTACCTCGCCAGCCTGCCCAATTTCGTTGTCATGGCAGCCGCCGACGAAGCGGAACTGGTCCATATGGTCCATACCTGCGCCGTGCATGACGACGGGCCCATTGCAGTGCGCTATCCGCGCGGCAATGGCACGGGGATCGCCCTGCCCGAAACACCGGAAAGGCTGGAGATCGGCAAGGGCCGGATCGTGCGGGAGGGGCGCCAGGTCGCGATTCTGTCACTTGGCACCCGGCTAGAGGAAGCGATGAAGGCGGCAGAAGCGCTGGAAGCCAGGGGTCTGTCCACCACCGTGGCCGATCTTCGCTTTGCCAAGCCGTTGGATGAAGCCCTGATTCGCAAGCTGCTGACGACCCATGAAGTCGCGGTCACGATCGAGGAAGGCTCGATCGGCGGCCTTGGCGCGCATGTGCTGACATTGGCGAGCGACCAGGGACTGATCGACAATGGCCTGAAGCTGCGGACCATGCGCTTGCCCGACATCTTCCAGGATCAGGACAAGCCCGAAAAGCAATATGCCGATGCGCGGTTGGATGCGGAAGCGATCGTGGACACGGTGCTGACGGCGCTACGCCACAACAGCGCGGGCATCGGGACAGAGGTGCGGGCCTGATTGGCAACCAAAAGGTTGCATGAATTCCAAACGCGTGCATATTGGCAACCAGGAGGTTGCCGACATGACCGATTCCATCATCAAGACCATCGAGATTGCCGCCCCCATCGCGAAGGTTTGGGACGCGCTGATCGATCATGAGAAGTTCGGAGCCTGGTTCCGGGTCGCGCTGGATCAGCCTTTTGCCGTGGGTCAGGCTTCGACCGGGCATATGACCTATCCCGGCTATGAGGATTATCGCTGGGAAGCGCGGGTCTTGGCGATCGAGCCGATGACGCGCTTTGCCTATGAGTGGCCGGCGACCGGAGGCGACAAGGCGCTGATGGAGAGTGGCATGGCCGTGCCGGAATGGACGCTGGTGGAGTTCGTGCTGGAGCCGTTAGAGAATGGCACGCGGCTGACTGTGACCGAGAGCGGGTTCGACAAGGTGCCGGAGCCGCGGCGGAGCAATGTCATGCGGTCCAATGACGGCGGCTGGGCGGAGCAGGTGAAGAATATCCGCGACTATGTTGAGGGTTGAGAAGACCCCTCCCCCCGATCCGGCGCGGCTGTTTGCGGCTTTGGGTGACGCGACGCGGCTGGGGCTGATCGGGAGGCTTTCCGATGGTGGAGAGCGGTCCATCGTTCAACTGGGCGATGGATTGCCGATCAGCCGTCAGGCGGTGGCCAAGCATCTGGATGTGCTGCTGGGCGCGGGGCTGGTGCGGCGGACCAGGAGCGGGCGGGAGGTGCTGTTCACCTTGCAGCCGGAGGTCTTCGCGAAGGCCCGGAACTGGCTCGACCAAGTGGGGAGCCAGTGGGACGGGACTTTGGGCCGGTTCAAGGATTTTATCGAGAACCAGCCCTAAGTTTCTGCTTTTACTGCTGCGGGGTGGAAGCGCGAGCGTCCTGGCCGTCACCTTCCGGGGCAGCGATGATGTCGCGAGTTGTGGCGCCCTTGTCCACGACTTCGGTCGCCGGATCGCCAGCCGAGGAGCGGATGCCAGCGGCGGCATTGGCACGGCCGGCGGCGTTCAGCGTGGCGCTTTCGCCGGGGCTGCGGGCGGCGGGGCCGCCGAACATGGCTTCCATGGCGGCCTTGCTCGAATCGATGGACGCAGCCGCCGGGGTGCCCGGTGCGGGCGGGACCAGCGCGAAGTCGGGCGGGATCACCAGCGGAGCCTGACGCGCCACGGCGAACTCGTCGGGGCGGGCACGGCCGAAGAGGCCGCCGCCGCCGCCGCAAGCGGACAGCATCGAAATCAGGCCAGCGGCGAGGATCAGTTTACGCATTAGTTCAATGACTCCGTCTTTGCGCCCTTCTCGCGCAGCAGAAGCGCCCGCGCAAGCAGGATCAGCACGCCGAAAGTGATGGCCGCATCGGCCAGGTTGAAAATCAGGAAAGGCCGCCATTCGCCAAAATGCAGGTCGGCATAATCGACGACATAGCCAAGGCGCACGCGGTCGACGATATTGCCGATCGCGCCGCCAAGGACGAGGCCGAGCGCCGCAACATCCTGCCGCGCCTTTTCGCGCCACATCCACACGCCGACGAAGCCCGCGATCAGCATGGTCATGCCAACCAGAATCCAGCGCATCATGTCGCTGTCGGCGTGGAAGAAACCCATGGAAACGCCGCGATTTTCCAGCCAGCGCAAGCGGAAGATCGGCAGGATTTCGATGCCGTCATCCATCCGGCTTTTCAGCGCCAGCGGATAGGTGACGGTATATTTGACGAGTTGGTCGAGCGCGAGCGTGACGATCGCGACGATCAAGCCAAGCGGGCGGTGGTTGACGGGATTTGGCATCAATAAGTGCTCAACCTGAAATTCGAGCGCCCCGTGCTCCTGCGAAAGCACTCGAGTAAGACGAGTGGTTCGCGAGAGCCCAGTTCGGACCTCTAGACTGGGCTCCTGCCTTCGCAGGAGCACGAAGCACTGGCAAGCGCTTCATATCAAACCGACAGCACTTCGTCGCAGCGGTTGCAGAGTGCGCCGTCTTCCTCCACTTCCGGCAGCAGGCGCCAGCAGCGGCCGCATTTGTGCCAGTCGCTGGGCTTGACGACGATGCCATCGCCCTTGCCCATTTCGATGCGGGCGACGATGGCGATTTCGGCGAAGTTCACACCGTCACTGGGGACCAGCTGACCCATGGTGACGTCGGCCTCCAAGCTGGAGCGGACGATCTTTTCGCGGCGGAGCGGCTCGATGGCTTCGTTTACCTGATCGCGCTGGTCGCGCAGCTCGGTCCACTTGGCGTCGAGCGCTTCATTCGCCCAAGCCGCGTCGACTTCCGGCCATTCGAGGAAATGGACGCTTTCTTCGGGGTTTGTGAAGCGGCTTTGCCAGACCTCCTCAGCGGTGAAGGGGATGATCGGCGCAGCATAGCGGACCAGCGCGTGGAACAGCGTGTCCAGCACTGTGCGATAGGCGCGGCGCTTGGGATCGCTCTTCGCGTCGCAATAGAGGCAGTCCTTGCGAATGTCGAAGAAGAAAGCCGAGAGGTCGCTGTTGGCGAAGTCGAACAGGGCGCGGGTGTAGCGGCTGAATTCGAGCCAATTCTCGCTGCCGGCCGCCTTGTCCACCACCGCCTTGAGGTCCGCGTCGAGGCTGGCAAGCCGGTGGAGCATGTAGCGCTCCAGTTCCGGCATTTCCGAAACGGGCAGCTTTTCCTCTTCCGAAAAATCGGAAAGAGCGCCCAGCAAGTAACGGAAAGTGTTGCGGAGTTTGCGATAGGCGTCCGACGAACCGGCCAGCACTTCCTTGCCGATGCGGACATCGTCGAAATAGTCGGTGCTGGCGACCCAGACGCGCAATATGTCGGAGCCGCTTTCCGCGATGACCTTCAGCGGATCGACCACATTGCCCAGGCTCTTCGACATTTTCCGGCCCTGCCCGTCCAGCGCGAAGCCGTGGGTGAGGACGGCGTCATAGGGCGCGCGGCCGCGGGTGCCGCTGCTTTCGAGCAGCGAAGACTGGAACCAGCCGCGATGCTGGTCGGAGCCTTCGAGATAGAGGTCGGCGCGGGCATCGGGGCCATAGCGGCCCTCGACCACGAAGCTGTGGGTCGAGCCGCTGTCGAACCAGACGTCGAGAATGTCGTTGACCACCTCATAATCGTCGAGGTCGTAATCGGGGCCGAGCAGCGCCTGATGGTCGGCGCCGAACCAGGCGTCGGCGCCTGCGCCCTTGAACGCCTCGACGATGCGGGCATTGACCGCCTTATCAACGAGATATTCGCCGGTCTTGCGATGGACATAGAGTGCGATGGGCACGCCCCAGGCCCGCTGGCGGCTGATCACCCAGTCGGGGCGGCCCTCCACCATCGAGCGGATGCGGTTGATTGAGCGTTCCGGCACCCAGCGGGTGTTTTCGATCGAGTTGAGGGCGAGGTCGCGCAGGGTGGCGCCATTGCCCTTAAGCCCCTCCCCTTCATGGGAGGGGTTGGGGTGGGAGATCAACCCAAGCCCCGAACTATCTGGAGAGCCCCCACCCCCGGCCCCTCCCCTGAAGGGGAGGGGTGAAGTCTGGTCCATCGGGATGAACCATTGGGGGGTGCAGCGGAAGATGATCTTCGCCTTGGAGCGCCAACTATGGGGATAGCTGTGCTTGAAGTCGTCGGAGGCAGCCAGCAGCCCGCCTGCTTCGCGCAGGTCGGTGCAGATCGGGCCGTCCTTGCTGACGAATTTCGGGTTGATGACCGAGCCTTGCCCGCCGAGCCAGAGCCAGTCTTCGCGATATTTGCCGTCATTCTCGACGGCGAAGACCGGGTTGATGCCGTTCGCCTTGCAGAGCGCGAAGTCGTCCTCGCCATGATCGGGCGCCATGTGGACAAGGCCGGTGCCCGCGTCGGTGGTGACGAAATCGCCCGCGAGGAACGGGCGCGGTTTCGCGAAGAAGCCGCCGAGATGGTGCATCGGGTGGCGGGCGACGGCTCCTGCGAGTTGCGAGCCTTTGAGGGTTAGCGGCACCTTCGCTGGAAGCGCCTGAACCTCGATACCGGCTTCCGGGTATTTCGCTTTGAGGCGGGCCGTAACGCGAGACGCCAACGCGGTCTTTAACTCCTTGGCGACGATGAACTTAGAGCCAAGATTACAATTACCCAAATACTGGAACTCGGCATCGTCTACATACGATGCAACCGCGTGACTATCGCTGCTTGCCCACAATTCGACCAGCACATACTCAACCTCCGGCCCATAGGCCAAAGCCTGATTGACCGCGATCGTCCAAGGCGTCGTCGTCCAGATCACCGCATGGGCGCCGACCAGTTCCGGCGCGTTCGGCGCTTCGACAATCTCGAACGCCACGTCGATCTGGGTCGAGACGATGTCCTCATATTCCACTTCCGCCTCGGCCAGCGCGGTCTTTTCGACAGGCGACCACATGACGGGCTTGGCGCCGCGATAGAGCTGGCCGCTTTCCGCGAATTTCAGCAGTTCCCCGACGATGGTGGCTTCGGCGTCGAACTTCATGGTGAGATAGGGATCGTCCCAGTCGCCCATCACGCCCAGACGCTTGAACTGCTCCTTCTGCACGCCGACCCACTTGTCCGCATAGGCGCGGCATTCGGCGCGGAACTCCTGCGCGGGAACCTCGTCCTTATTCTGCTTCTTCTTGCGATATTCCTCCTCGATCTTCCATTCGATCGGGAGGCCGTGGCAGTCCCAGCCGGGCACATAGGGCGCGTCCTTGCCGAGCAGCGACTGGCTGCGGACGATGATGTCCTTGAGCACCTTGTTCATCGCATGGCCCATATGGATGTCGCCATTGGCATAGGGCGGGCCGTCATGGAGGATGAAGCGTTCGCGGCCCTTCCGCCGCTCGCGCAGCTTGCCGTAGAGGTCCATTTCCTCCCAGCGCGCAAGGATCGCCGGTTCCTTCTGCGCGAGGCCCGCCTTCATCGGGAAGTCGGTGACGGGCAGGAATACGGTGCTCTTATAGTCTGGCTGGTCAGTCATGAAGGTCCGCGCGTGTTAATCTGATCGCGCGGCATTAGGCGAGGTACGGCGTTCCCGCAAGGATTTGCCGCGCATCGTCGCAGTCCTTCGCGATCGCCGCCATTAGCGGGTCGAGACCGTCATATTTCGCTTCCGGGCGGAGGAAGTGGATGAGCTGGACCTCTATCACCTGATCGTAGAGGCTTTCGGCGAAATCGAAGAAATGCGGCTCCAGCAATTCCTTGGGCGGATCGAAGCTGGGGCGGATGCCGAGATTGGCGGCGCCGTCCAGCACACGACCGTCGGCAAGCAGGCCGCGCACGGCGTAAATGCCATAGGCCGGGCGCAGATAATGGCCCATGTCGACATTGGCGGTCGGGAAACCGATGGTGCGGCCAAGCTTGTCGCCATGCTGGACCATGCCCTCGATCGTGAAGGGGCGGGTCAGCAGGCGGGTCGCGGTGGCGCAGTCGCCCGATTTGAGCGCCTGACGGATGCGGGTGGAGGAGATGATTTCTCCGCCTGCTCCGCTGACCGGCGCGACGGCTTGCGCGCTAAGGCCCATGGCGCCGCCCAATTGCGCGAGGGTTTCGGTGGTGCCTGCGCGGTCCTTGCCGAAGGTAAAATCCTCGCCGGTGACGACTCCCGCGACGCCCCAGCCGGTCAGCAGGCGGACGAAGGCTTGCGGGTCGAGGGCCGCGAGCTCGCGGGTGAAGTCGAACACCAGCATGGCATCGGCCCCGGCTTTGGTGAACAGGCGTTCGCGCTGGTCGAGCGTGGTCAGGCGGAACCAGGGCGTTTCGGGTCGAAAGAGCCGCATGGGATGCGGGTCGAATGTGGCGATGATCGCGGGGCGGCCTTCGGCGCGGGCAAGTTCTATGGCGCGGCGGGCGACAGCCTGATGCCCGGCATGAAATCCGTCGAAATTTCCCAGCGCCATGATGCTGCCGCGCAGATGGGCAGGCATCGGGTCGCTGCTGTGCAGCCGCTCCATGAGGGGCGCTATAGGGATGCCTCCGGCCGCTGGCAATGCGCGGCGGTGCGGCGGAAGGTGACGAAGCTGTAGGCGGGGCGGCCATCCTGTGCGGGATGGTCTGCGCGGGCGCTTTCTTCCCAGTTCGCGGGGTCGGGATAGGCGATGCGGGTGTCGCCTTCCGCATCGATGTGAACTTCGGTGAGTTCGATCCGGTGCGCGAGGGACAGGAAGAATTGGTAGATTTCGGCTCCGCCTATGATGGCGATCAGGGGGGCGTCGGCTTTGGCGATGGCGTCCTGGGGGCTGTGGGCGGTTTCGGCGCCCTCCCCTGCCCATGTCGGATCGCGGGTCAGGACGATGTGGCGGCGGCCTGGAAGCAGGCCCGGCAGGCTGTCGAAGGTCTTTCGGCCCATGACCATCGGGTAGCCTAGGGTGAGCGCCTTGAAATGCTTGAGGTCGGCAGGCAGGCGCCAAGGCAGATCGCCGTCCTTGCCGATCACGCCATTGTCGGCGCGGGCGAGGATGAGGACGATTTCCGGGGTTTCGATCATAGAGTCAGGCGGGTGACATGACCCATTTTGCGGCCAGGGCGGGCTTCGTGCTTGCCGTAAAGGTGCAGATGGTTGGCCGGGTCGGACAGGATTTTCTGCCAGTCATTGGCTTGCTCACCGATGAGGTTGCGCATCTCGACCTGCACGGCGGCAAGGCCGGTATCGCCCAGCGGCAGGCCGCAGATCGCCCGCACATGATTTTCGAACTGGCTGGTGAGCGCGCCTTCGATGGTCCAGTGGCCGCTATTGTGGACGCGTGGGGCCATTTCATTGAAGACCGGCCCGTCGGCGCTGGCGAAGAACTCCAGCGTGAGGACGCCGATATAATCCAGAGCGTTGGCGACTTTCGTTGCCAGCGCGCGGGCTTCGGGGAGTTGGCCTTCGATGAGCGCGCCAGCCGGGACCGTCGACGTGTCGAGGATGCCGTCCTTATGGACATTGGCCGCGCTGTCCCAGAAGCGGATGTCGCCATTGGCGCCGCGCACGAGGATGACGGAATATTCTTGGCGGAAGGTCACGAAGCCTTCGACTATGGCGCTCTGGCGGCCAATGGCATTCCAGGCGCCGACCGCGTCGCCGGGGTCGGACAGGCGCGCCTGCCCCTTGCCGTCATAGCCCATGCGGTTGGTCTTGAGGATCGCCTTGCTGCCGATCTGGTCGAGCGCTTCTTCGAGATCGTCGAGGCTTTCGACCTGCGCGAAGGGAGCCGTGAGGCCGCCCAGATCGCAGACGAAACGCTTTTCGGCAAGGCGGTCCTGCGCGACGCGCAAGGCCTGCGCGCCGGGGCGGACGAGGCCGTGGGTGGCGAGGACTTCGACGGCGGCGGGGTCGATATTCTCGAACTCGTAGGTGACGACGTCCACGCCGTCCGCGAAAGCCGCGAGGGCTTCGGCGTCTTCATAGGCGCCCTGCGTCCAGCGCGGGGAAACGTCGGCGGCGGGGCCGCTGCTTTCCGGGGCATAGATATGGGTGCGATAGCCAAGCTGCGCGGCGGCGATGGCGGTCATCCGGCCAAGCTGGCCGCCGCCTAATATGCCGATGGTCGAGCCGGGCGGGATGATGGTCATCTTATTCGGGCGTGTCCGCTACGTCGTTGGTCTGCTTGGCGCGCCACGCGTCGAGGCGCTCGGCAAGCGCGGCGTCGGTGGTGGCGAGGATGGAGGCAGCGAAAAGCGCGGCGTTGATCGCGCCGGGCTTGCCGATGGCGAGCGTGCCGACGGGAATGCCGCCGGGCATCTGGACGATGGAGAGCAGGCTGTCCATGCCCTTGAGCGCCTTGGATTCAACCGGAACGCCAAGGACCGGCAGGCGGGTCATGGAGGCGGTCATGCCAGGAAGATGCGCAGCACCCCCGGCTCCGGCGATGATGACTTTGAGGCCGCGGGCTACGGCGCCGGTGGCGTAGTCGTAGAGGCGTTGGGGGGTGCGGTGGGCGGAGACGACCTTGCACTCATGGGCGACGCCGAGCGCTTCGAGAGTCTCGGAGGCGTGGCGCATCGTTTCCCAATCGGAACGGCTGCCCATGATGATGCCGACTTCCACGGCTTCGACTGCCCCGGTCATTTCGCTTGGCACTTTCCCTGATAGTGCGGAAAGCAAAGCCCCTTAGCGGGAGGTTGGCGGAGGGGCAATGCGGGAATTGCTGCTTTCCGTTCCTATTTCGTGCTCCTGCGAAGGCAGGAGCCCAGCTCAGACGGCGGGACTGGGCTCCTGCCTTCGCAGGAGCACATCGGATTTTAACGTTCTGAAAGGTAATAGCGGTCCTTCGCCGTCAGGTCGTCATTCAACTCATAGACGATCGGCTGGCCGGTCGGGATTTCCAGTTCGGTGATCTCGTCATCGGGGATGTTGGACAGGTGCTTCACCAGCGCGCGGAGCGAGTTGCCGTGGGCGGAAATGACGACGCGCTTGCCCGCCTTCAGGTCGGGAGCGATGCGTTCTTCCCAATAGGGCAATACGCGGGCGATGGTGTCTTTCAGCGATTCCGTCGACGGGATCGGGATGCCGGCATAACGGCGGTCCTTCGACAGGTCGAACTCGCTGCCTGCTTCCAGCGGCGGCGGGGGCGTGTCGAAGCTGCGGCGCCAGATCTTCACCTGATCGTCGCCATGCTTGGCCGCCGTCTCCGCCTTGTTGAGGCCGGTGAGGCCGCCATAATGACGCTCATTGAGGCGCCAGTCCTTCTCCACCGGGAGCCAGAGGCGGCCCATTTCCTCCAGCGCGAGGTTCAGCGTCTTGATCGCGCGGGTCTGGACCGAGGTGTAGCACTGGTCGAAATCCAGCCCCTTTTGCGCCATCAGGCGACCGGCGGCGCGGGCTTCCTCGGCGCCCTTTTCGGTCACGTCCACATCCCACCAGCCGGTGAAGCGGTTTTCGAGATTCCAGGCCGACTGGCCGTGACGGATGAGGACGAGCGTGGGCATGAAGCGTGTCTCCTGCAAGAGAAACCATGAGTTGCGGCCTCCCATAACGCCGGAATCATCCGACGCAAGCTTGCGCAAGCCCCGCCTGCCCCCACATTGCAGTCGGTCCGTCGATCGGTTAGCCCACTCAAGAGCTTAAGGAAGGAACCGGCATCTTGGCATTTGTGAAGGGCATGTGGCGCATATTGGTCGCCATCAAGGACGGGCTGGTGCTGCTGTTCCTGCTGATGTTCTTCGGGCTGCTCTATGCCGCCCTGTCCTGGTCGCCCAAGCCCGCGCAGAGCGTGAGCAGCGGCGCGCTGTTGCTGAAGCTGGACGGGAGCATCGTCGAGCAGCCTTCCGAGGTCGATCCGATGGCGTTGCTCACCGGCTCCCGCGACAAGAGCAAGGAATATGGGCTGGCCGATATCGTCGCCGCGCTCGACGCCGCGAGGGACGACAGGCATGTGAAGGCCGTGGTGCTGAACCTGGACGGGTTCGCGGGCGGCGGTCAGGTCGCGCTGGCGCGGGTCGGCAAGGCGCTGGACGCGGTGCGCGCGGCGAAGAAGCCGGTCTTCGCCTATGCCACCATCTATAGCGACGACAGCTATCAACTGGCCGCGCATGCGACCGAAAGCTGGGTCGATCCGCTGGGCGGCGTGGCGATTGTCGGGCGCGGCGGATCGGGGCTTTATTATAAGGGGCTGATCGACAAGCTGGGGGTCAATACCCATGTCTATCGCGTCGGCACCTATAAGAGCTTTGTCGAACCCTTCACCCGCACCGACCAGTCGCCTGAGGCCAAGCAGGCCAATCAGGCGCTTGCCAACGCGCTGTGGGAGGATTGGCAGCAGGAAGTCGCCAAGGCGCGGCCCAAGGCAAGGCTGGCAGCCTATGTGCGCGATCCGGCCGCCTTGGCGGAGGCTGCGGGCGGCAATCTGGCGAAGGCGGCCCTGGGCGCCGGGCTGGTCGACAGGCTGGGCGACGAGGCGGCCTTCGGCGCCCGCGTGGCCGAGGTAGCGGGCGATGCGCCGGACGACAAGGCCGGGGACTTTGCGGCCATCGATCTGAAAAACTACATGAAGGCGCATAAGCCCGCCAATGGCGGCGAGATCGGCGTGCTGACCGTCGCGGGCGATATCGTCGATGGCGAGGCGGGTCCGGGCACTGCTGCGGGCGACACGATTTCGGCGCTGCTGCGCAAGGCACTGGCGGAGAAGGACTTGAAGGCCCTGGTGGTGCGAGTGGATTCGCCGGGCGGGTCGGTGATGGCGTCGGAGAAGATTCGCAGCGCCATCATGGAGGCCAGGTCCGAAGGCCTGCCGGTGGTGGTCTCCATGGGCAATGTGGCGGCGAGCGGCGGCTATTGGGTGTCGACGCCCGCCAATGTGATCTTTGCCGAACCGGACACGATCACCGGCTCGATCGGCGTGTTCGGCATCATTCCGAGCTTCGAGGGCACGCTGGCGAAGATGGGCGTGACCACCGACGGCGTGAAGACGACGCCATTGTCGGGACAGCCGGACATTGCCGGAGGGACGACGCCCGAGTTCGACCGGATCATGCAGATGGGGGTCGAAGATATTTACGGCCGCTTCGTCGGGCTGGTGGCGCAATCCCGGCGCAAGACGCCGCAGCAGATCGACGCGATCGCGCAGGGACGCGTCTGGGACGGGGGCACGGCGCGGCAGATCGGGCTGGTGGATCGCTTCGGCGGGCTGGAGGACGCGATTGCCGAGGCGGCGAAGCTGGCGAAGATCGATCCGGCCAAGGCCAAGCCCTATCGGATCGCAAAGAAACCGGACAAGTTCGCGGAGTTCGTCCAGTCGATCGTGGACCGCGAGGATGAGGATGATGCGGGAGCTCCGGATGGGGCGATGGGGCGCGATCTGCTAGGACGGCAGGCGATGGTGCAGAGGAACTGGGCCTTGCAGGCCGTTGCCGACGTGCGGGCGCTGGTGAGCGGCGCGGGTGTGCGGGCGGATTGTCTGGAGTGCCGGGGCTATGGCGCGCCACGGGTGGCTAAGGCAGCGGATGAGCGGGGGTTGATGGCGGTTTTGCTGGGGCTTTGGCGGTGATGTAAGGGTGGCCGGCGAAACGGGGATGACGGCCGGCAGCAAGACCCTTCGACAAGCTCAGGGCGAACGGGAACTGAAGGTCCGCCTTCCACCCATCCTGTTCACTCCACTCAAAGGCCGCTCCACACGGTCGCCACGATGTCGGGCAGACCTTCCGCCATGGAGTACTGGCGTGACGGGGCCGCTCTCCCTATAGCTGATCCATGGCATCGACCGAAAAGAAGAAGAAATCCGTTCCCTCCCACAGCAAGGTGCGGCCCGCAGGCTTCCCGACACGCGAACAGGTGATGGATTTCATCACCTCCGCCGACCAACCGGCGGGAAAGCGGGAAATCGCGAAAGCGTTCGGCCTCAAGGGGCAAGAGAAGATCGCGCTCAAAGCCCTGCTCAAGGATATGGCGGATGAGGGACTGATCGACATCGGTCCGGCGCGCGCCTTTCACAAGATGGGCGGCGTGCCGAAGGTGACGGTGCTGCGGATCGTCGATGTCGACGATACGACCCTGATCGCCACGCCCGAACGCTGGGAGGCGGAGGGCCAACCTGCGCCCCGGCTGCGCATCGTGGAACGGGGCAAGAGAGGCGCCCTCACCATCGGTGACCGGATATTAGCGCGGACGGAGGAGGCCGGGCGCGGCTGGGTCGCGCATCCGATGAAGAAGCTCGCCAAGGCCAGCGAGGAATTGCTGGGCGTGGTCGAGGAAGGAGATGGCGGCAAGCTGTGGCTGCGCCCCGTCGACAAGCGCATTCGCCGGGACACGCCGATTTCGGATGTGGGGACCGCGAAGAAGGGCGATCTGGTGTTGGCCGAGCCGGTGGGCCGCCCGCCGCGCATCACGGCGCGGGTAACGGATATATTGGGCGATCCCTTCGCGCCGCGCAGTTTCAGCCTCATCGCCATTCACAAACATGGCATTCCCCACGTCTTTTCCGAGCGGGTGGAGGAGGAGGCGGTCACGGCTTCCGACCTGGCTCTGCATGAGGAAAAGCGGGAGGATCTGCGGCATCTGCCCATCGTCGCCATCGATCCGGTCGATGCGCGGGATCATGACGATGCGGTCTGGGCTGCGCCGGATGAAGACCCGGACAATGCCGGCGGTTACAAGGCGATCGTCGCGATCGCGGACGTCAGCTATTATGTGCGGCCGGGCAGCGCGCTCGACCGGGAGGCGCGCAAGCGCGGGAACAGCGTCTATTTCCCTGACCTCGTCGTGCCGATGCTGCCGCATCAGCTATCTTCGGACATGTGTTCGCTGCGGGCGGACGAGGATCGGGCGGCGATGGCCTGTCACCTCGTCCTCGACGCTTCGGGCAAGGTGAAGAGCTGGCGTTTCTCCCGCGCGATTATCAGGGTGGCTGCGGTGCTGGCCTATGAGGACGCGCAGGCGGCCATAGACGGGACGCGGGAGGAGCCGCTGCTGGAGACGGCATTGAAGCCGCTCTGGGCCTGCTGGGCGCTGCTGCGCAAGGCGCGGGACAAGCGGGAGCCGCTGGCGCTGGACCTGCCGGAGCGGCGGGTGGTGCTGGACGAATATGGCAAGATCGTCAGCGTGGCGGTGCGCGAGCGGCTCGACGCGCATATGGTGATCGAGGATTATATGATCGCCGCCAATGTCGCGGCGGCCAAGGCGCTTGAAGCAAAGAAGGCGCCGGTCATGTATCGTGTCCATGAGCCGCCGAGCCGGGACAAGCTGGTGGCGCTGAAGGACTATCTGGCGACTTTCGACATCGAATTCGCGCTGGGACAGGTGGTGAAGCCCGCGACCTTCAACCGCCTCATCGAGCGCGTCGGGGAGGCCGAGGAAAAGCCGCAGATCATGGAGCAGATCCTGCGCAGCCAGACCCAGGCCTATTATGCGCCGTCCAATCTGGGTCATTTCGGGCTGGCTTTGGGTTCCTATGCCCATTTCACCTCACCGATCCGGCGCTATGCGGACCTGCTGGTGCATCGGGCGCTGGTCGGCGCCTATGGACTGGAACTGCCCGCGCCCAAGGGCGGCGTCATTCCCGACCGGTCTTCGCTGAGCGGCGAGGATATGGAGAATATGGGCCGCGTGGGCGAGATGATCAGCCAGCATGAGCGCCGCGCCATGGAGGCGGAGCGGGAGACGATCGACCGCTATGTCGCGGCCTTTCTGGCGGCGCATGTGGGCGATCTGGTGGAGGCGCGGATCACCGGGGTGCAGAGCTTCGGCTTCTTCGCCACGGTCGAGGGGCTGGGCGGCGACGGGCTGGTGCCGGTCTCGACTCTGGGCGACGAGCGTTTCTTCTATGACGAAGCCGGGCGAGCGCTGGAGGGGGTTGAGAGCGGAGATCGCTATACGGTCGGGCAACGCCTGCAATTGCGGCTGGCGGAGGCGGACCCGATCAACGGCGCGCTGCGCTTCGAACTGCCAGATGCCCT
Source organism: Sphingobium sp. TB-6 (assembly GCF_012927365.1). NCBI lineage: Bacteria > Pseudomonadati > Pseudomonadota > Alphaproteobacteria > Sphingomonadales > Sphingobiaceae > Sphingobium > Sphingobium sp. TB-6. Next base: position 240,748 of record NZ_JABBGL010000006.1, read on the forward strand.
GCCCCAACGGCCGAGTTTCCGGAAGGATCGCGCACGTCCGGGCAGCGCCCGGCGCGGACGGCCCACCAATATCCGCCATATCGGGGCGAAGCGGGGCAAGCATCGGCGGTGATGGCCGAACGAAAAAGGGCGGCCCGCGGGACCGCCCTTTTTCGTTCTCAACCCGGCGGCGAAACGTCAGGCCGCCGCGCTCTCCGGCTCGACGGCGAACAGGGTCACGCCCTTATATTTACTGTCGCCCTGATCATACAGGCCGTGCATCGCCTCGAACTTTTCATCGATCAGGCAGACGTCGTTCAATCCCGCCAGCTTGAAGGTGCCCAGTTTCAATTCCCGCGGCGGGCGCCCATCCCGTTCGATCGTCACGGCGTCGATGAACATTTCGTCATGGCGCGTGTAGAGAATGTGCGGGGCCAGCTTCACGACCATCTTGTTATAGGTCGCCGTCAGACATTTCTGGAGCGCGATGGCTTCGAAGAACATGGTAGGAGCGTTCATAGTGCGCTTTTCATGACAAATTTGGCGCCCCGGTTCAATTGCTTTGTGCGTCGCACCATCATCTGATGACGCAACCTGGCGCATTTGCGGAACGAATAAACATCAGATGCTTCGCGCCTGCGGCAACAGGTGCAGCCGCTCGCGCAGCGCCCAGCGCGCCACGAGCGAGATCGCCACGACTCCAAGGCCGCTCGCCAGGCCCAGCCAGATGCCCAGCCCCTTGAGGCCCAGCGGAAAGGCAAGGATGACGCCGATGCCGATGCCGATCACCCAATAGCCGATCAGCGCGACGATCATCGGCACCCTGGTATCCTGTATGCCCCGCAGCACACCCGCGCCGACCGCTTGCGCGGCGTCCACCAATTGGAATAACGCGGCCACGCCGAGAAAGCTGATCGCCAGCGCGGCCGTTCGCTGATTGGCCGGGTCGCGCAGATCCAGAAAGGCCGAGATCAGCGTCCGGGGAAAGAGGATCAGCATCGTCGCAGCCATGAGCGCGAATCCGGTCCCGATCGCCAGCGCCAGCCAACCCGCCCGGCCGACCGCCGCCCGGTCCCGCTTCCCATAGGCGAGGCCCACGCGCACCGTCGCGGCCTGGCCAATGCCCATCGGCACCATGAAGACCAGCGCCGCGATCTGGATCGCCACCGCATGCGCCGCCAGCGAGTCGCGGTCGATCAGCCCCATCAGAAAGGCGGAGGCGTTGAACACGGTCGTTTCCAGCCCCAGGGTGATCGCGATCGGCAGGCCCAGCGCCCAGACCGTGCGGTGCCGTTCCCGGTCCCGCGTCCAGAAACGCCCGAGCAGCCGATAGCGACGGAACCGCCGGTCGATCAGGATGACGGAGAGCAGCCCGAAGAACAGGAAGGAGGAGGACAGGCTGCTGGCGATCCCCGCGCCGAACATCCCCAGCGCGGGAAAGCCCAGATGCCCGAAGATCAGCGCCCACCCCGCCAGCACGTTGATCGGGATGGCGCAGACCATGATGACCAGACCCCAGACAGGACGTTCGAGCGCGGAAATGAAATTGCGCAGGGTGGTAAAGCCCAGGAAGGGCAGCAGCGCCCATTGCAGCCCGCGCATCAATTCGCCTGCTTGGGCCGCAAGGTCGGCTTCCTGCCCCATCAGCAGCAGGATCGCCTCGCTTTCCCATAGCAAGGCCCAGGCGGGCAGCACGAACAGCGCCGCCGCGCGCAGCGTCTGGTGCACCGTCCGCCGGACATCGCGCACCGAATGCCGCCGCCGCCCGCGCTCCGTGGCGATCAGCGGCGCGGCGGCGGTGACCAGCCCCATGCCGAAGATCAGCAGCGCGTTGAACAGGTTGATCGCCAGCGCCCCTGAAGCCACCGCGCTCGCCCCCAACCGGCCGAGCAGCAGCAGATCGGTCGCGGCGATCCCCGCCCAGGCGATATTGCCCGCGATCATCGGCAGCGCGAGCGCCGTCAGCGCCCCGGCCTCCAGGCGCCAGGGTGAAGGCATCAATGCTTCTTGAAGAGGTGCAGCACCGCCACGACGATGCCGCCGATGACCAATCCGACGATGCCCGCGCCCACGGCGTTCACGACCCAGTCGACCACCGGCGCGACGGCGGGCAAGCCATGGGCGGCGCCCTCCGCGACATGATGGATCGCGCCGGGTATCAGATCCCAGTGAAATTCATGCAGCCCGTGGACGATCAGCCCGCCGCCGACCCAGAGCATCGCCGCCGTGCCCACCACGCTCAATATCCGCATCAGTAGCGGCATGGCCTTCACCATCGCCCGGCCCAATGCCCGTGCGCCCACCGAGCGCCGCTCGGCCAGATGCAGGCCGATATCGTCCATCTTCACGATGAAGCCGACGACGCCATAGACGCCCGCCGTGATCAGGAAGGCGACGACCACCAGGATAATCGCCTGTTCCCAGATCGGTTCCGCCGCCACCGTGCCCAGCGCGATCGCCATGATCTCGCCCGACAGGATGAAATCGGTGCGAATCGCGCCGGCTACCTTCTCATCCTCCAGATCCTTCGAACTGTGGGTCTCCAGCGCTTCTTCCGCCAGATCATGGCCGCCCTGAAGCGCTTCGAGCAGCTTTTCGGCCGCTTCGAAACAGAGAAAAGCGCCGCCCAGCATCAGCAAGGGCGGCAGCAGCCAGGGCGCGAAGGCGCTCAGCACCAGCGCCGCGGGCAGCAGGAACAGCAGCTTGTTGCGCAGCGATCCCTTGGCGATCTTCCAGATGATGGGCAGTTCGCGGTCGGGCGTCAGGCCCATGACATAACGCGGCGTGACGGCGGTGTCGTCGATCACGACTCCCGCCGCCTTCGACCCGGCCTTGCCTGCTGCGGCGGCGACATCATCCAGCGAACTGGCGGTAAGCTTGGCAATCCCCGCTACGTCATCGAGCAGCGCGATCAGACCCGAAGGCATTGATAAAATTCCCCTGTTGGTTCCGGCACGAGGCCGGAAGCGGTCTCCATAGAGGCGGGACCGGGGTGGGGCAATGGATTGGAAGAGCCAATTGAACAGACGAACAAAGGCCGCTCATGAAAATATCGTCATGCTGAAACCAGTCCGGCATGACGATGAAGGGCGCAGCTTCGCGCAGGCTCTCAATGCAGCCCGCGATAATTGCCGGGCGGGTCGCTGGCGGGGAAGCTCTCATCATTCTGCTCGTCGACCAGATCCCAGTCGCGCGCATCGATATGCTGCTCGTCCGGCCCGGCATCGCGCACCCGGCCCGAAGTCATGGGGGGCGTCCAATGCTCCTCTGCCTCGCGCTTCGCCTGCCATTCTTTCCACCCCTTCCACGCCGCGGCGCCCAGTCCGGTAAGGAATGCCAGCTTTAAAAAACCCTTCATCTCGGCTTCTCCTGTGCTTCGTGCAAATGGACCCATTCGGCGCGATTGCCGCCGATGCTGTCGGGCGGCAGAGGGATTTCGCCTTCCTCATCGGTGCCGCCGGGCGGCTCGACCGAAGGAGCGGCGGGCGCGATCGCCCATCGCTCACGCAGCGCCGCGTCGATCATCGCCTGCCAGACGCGCTCGTCGCCAGCCTCCCGCATGACGTCATCGGGACTTTTGATGATGGCGAGCAAGCTGGCGGCATCCTCCACCTGATCCTGCCAGCGGTCCGGCCCAAGGTCGGGATTGCCGGCCGCCAGATGGCGCGCCAGCCGTTCGAGAAGAGAGCGCTGCTCCATGCACCTTTGAACGCGGTTCCGGCTGGTCTGTTCCGCAGATCGTAACGCTTGTGCAGCGGTGTGAACGGCCGCGCGCGTCAGTCGTTACATCGGGCAGGAAAGCGGAAGGAGAAGATCATGCCCCAAGGCGACAAGAGCAGCTACACCGACAAGCAGAAGCGCAAGGCCGAGCATATCGAGCAGGGCTATGAGGATCGCGGCGTTTCCCGCCAGGAGGCGGAACGGCGGGCCTGGGCGACGGTGAACAAGGAATCGGGAGGCGGCAACAAATCCGGTTCCGGCCGGGGCAAGCCGGACAGCCATGCCTCGTCGCGCAAGGGCGGCAGGAAGGGCGGCGCCGCATCGGCCCGGCGCCCGGCGGCGGATCGCTCCGCCGCCGCTAAGAAGGGCTGGGAAACCCGCCGAAAAAGGACACATGCCAAAAGCGGTTAGGCGCGGCTATTTCGATCTTCCGGCTGGTAATGCGGCAGACCCAGACCCTTCCATATGGCGATGGCGCGCAGCAGGAAACCGATCAGGGCGGCGATCAGCCCCGCAAAGGGAACATCCAGCCCCATCCAGCGCAGGAACACGAAAAGGCCCGCCGCCAGCGCCGCCGCCGTGACATAGAGTTCGGGCCGCAGCAGGATGGAAGGCTCCCCCGCCAGCAGATCGCGCATGATGCCGCCGACGCAGCCGGTGACGACGCCCATCATCGCCGCCACCAGGGGCGGGACGCCATAGCTCATCGCCTTGGCCGCGCCATAGACGGCAAAGGCGGCAAGGCCCACCGCATCGAGCCAGTCGAGAGCATGATCGCTCCACCAGCGGCGGGGGGTGAACCAGACGAGCAGCGCCGCGATCATGCAGGCGATGGCGGGCACGGCGTCACGGACCCAGAAGACCGGCGCGCCGATCAGCAGGTCGCGCACCGTGCCGCCCCCTACCCCAGTCACCAACGCGAAGAAGGCGAAGGTGACGAGCGTCTGGCGCAGGCGCGCGGCCGCCAGCGCGCCGGACGCCGCGAACACGAAGGTGCCGACGATGCTCAGCGTTTCGAGGACCGGGCCGATCTGCGGCAGCAGCGTCTGGTTCACGGACGGCGCAGCGCTTTATTTCGCCAGTTCAGCCTCTATGGCCGCGATCAGGCCCGCGTCATCGGGCGCTGTCGTGGGCGCGAAGCGGGCAGCGACCGTGCCGTCCTTGGCGATCACGAATTTCTCGAAATTCCAGAGCAGCTCGGGTTCGGGATTGGGCGTGATGCCATAGCCCGCCAGCTTTTCGCGGAAAGCGGCGCCTTCGCCCTTGGCCGTCGGCTGGGCGCTGGTGAGCGCGGCGTAGAGCGGATGCTTTTCCGGGCCGGTGACGACGATCTTCTCGAACATTGGGAAATCGACGCCGAAATTGGTGGTGCAGAAGGTCGCGATCTCGTCATTGCTGCCCGGTTCCTGCGCGCCGAAATCATTGGCGGGGAAGCCGGCGACGACCAGACCCTTGTCCTTATATTCGGCGTAAAGCTTCTCAAGACCCTCATATTGCGGAGTCAGGCCGCATTTGGAGGCGACATTGACCGCCAGCACCACCTTGCCCGCATAGTCGGCCAGGCTGGCGTCGGCGCCCTTGATGGTCTTGAGCGGGATTTGCTGAATATCGGTCATTTTTTCGTCTCCTTGGAAATGGGGATGAACCGGGCCGTCATATGGCCGCGCCGAAAAGCTTGCCGACGCCGGAGGTCGCGAGCATCGCGAACACCCCCCAGAAGACCACGCGGGCGACGGCGCGCACAATCCCGCCGCCGCCGAGCCGCGCCCCGATATAGCCCAGCGCGGCCAGGCAAATCAGGGACGTGACGGCAACGGCGACGATGGCATGGGAAGGGCTGGCGACCGCGGCCAATACAGGCGCGACGGCTCCGACGGAAAAGGTCGCGGCGGATGTCAGCGCGGCCTGAATCGGCCGCGCGGTGCTGATTTCGGAAATGCCCAGCTCGTCGCGCGCATGGGCGGCAAGGGCGTCGACATTCATCAACTGCGTCGCCACCTGACCGGCGAGATCGGGCGTCAGGCCGCGTTCGACATAGATGTCGCGCAATTCCTCCCATTCCGTATGCGGTTGCTGGGCCAGCGCCTTCTTTTCCTTGGCCAGATCGGCGCGCTCGGTATCGGATTGGGCGCTGACGGAAACATATTCGCCCGCCGCCATAGACATGGCGCCAGCGACCAGCGCGGCGATGCCGGAAAGAAGGATGGTATCCCGCGCCGCGCCGGAAGCCGCGATCCCGGTCAGCAGGCTGGCGGTCGAGACGATGCCGTCATTGGCGCCCAGCACGGCGGCGCGGAGCCAGCCGACCCGGTTGACATAATGGACCGCGTGATGGCCGTCGATCACGTCCATGTCCTGTATGGTTGTGGACTGTTCCATGCGCCCTGTCCCCTGACTGCGTCCCGTGAATGCCCGGCATTGGCTAACAGATGAGAGGATCGGCGCAAGGCCTTCTATCCACTGAGCCCCTCGGCCTTTTCCGCCAGTTCCAGCCAGCGCTCCTCCGCCGCGTCCTTTTCGGCGCGGGCCTTTTCGATCGCCTTGGTGAGCGTGTCGAACTTTTTCGGATCGCGGCTGTAGAGACTGGGGTCGGCCAGCGCTTCTTCGTCGCGGGCGATGGCGGCCTCGATCTCCTCGATGCGCCTGGGAATCAGGTCGAAATCGCGCTGATCCTTGTAGCTGAGCTTGGTCGAGGCGCTTTTCTGCGGCGGCGGCGCGGCGGCCTTCTTCTCGGCCTTGGGCGCATTTTTCGGCTGGCGCTTGGCGACCCAGTCGGCATAGCCGCCGACGATCACGTCGATCGTGCCGGAGCCATCCAGCCCCAGCGTCACGGTGACTGTACGATCGAGAAAGTCGCGGTCGTGGCTGACGATCAGGACCGTGCCCTCATAATCGGCAATCACTTCCTGGAGCAGATCGAGCGTTTCGAGGTCGAGATCGTTGGTCGGCTCGTCAAGGATCAGCAGGTTCGATTCGCGGGCGAATTCGCGCGCGAACAAGAGGCGGGAGCGTTCGCCGCCCGAGAGCGTCCCCACCTTCGCCTCAGCCAGCGAGGGGTCGAAGAGGAATTCCTTGAGATAGCCGTGGACATGTTTCCGCACGCCGCGCACGTCGATCCAGTCGCCGCCTTCGGCCAGCACATCCCGGACACGCTTGTCGGGCTGCATCAGGCTGCGCTGCTGGTCGATGAAGATCATGTCGAGCGACTTGGCCTGTTTGACCTGACCAGAGTCGGGCGCGAGTTCGCCGGTCAGCAGCTTCAGGAGCGTGGTCTTGCCCGCGCCATTGCCGCCGACGATGCCGATGCGGTCGCCGCGCTGGATGCGCAAGGAGAAGTCCTTGATGACCGTGCGATCCCCGAAATTTTTCGTGACATGCTCGGCAGTGATGACGCTTTTCGTCTTGTTGTCGTCGCTGGCGACGGCGATCTTCGCGACGCCCTGCGGCCCCACCATAGCGGCGCGTTGGGCGCGCATTTCCCAGAGTTTCGCGAGGCGGCCCTGGTTACGCTTGCGCCGCGCGGTGACGCCGCGCTCCAGCCAGTGCGCCTCAATCTTGAGCTTGGCGTCCAGCTTTTCGGCGGCGCGGGCTTCCTCGGCATAGACCGCTTCCATCCATTCCTCGAAGCCGCCGAAGCCGATTTCATTGCGACGGATGCCGCCCCGGTCGAGCCACAGCGTCTGGCGCGTCAGCCGGGTCAGGAAAGCGCGGTCGTGGCTGATGACGATGAAGGCGCCGTTATAGCGGCTGAGCCAGCCCTCCAGCCAGTCGATCGCGTCGATGTCGAGATGGTTGGTCGGCTCGTCCAGCAGCAGCAGGTCGGGTTTGCTCGCCAAAGCGCGAGCGATCGCGGCGCGGCGACGTTCGCCGCCCGAAGCGGTCGCGGCTTCGCGGTCGAGGTCGGTGCCAAGCTGGCTGGCGATGGCGTCGACTTCATGGGCGGGCGGCGCGAACTGGCCCGCCAGCGCGAAATCGCGCAGCGTGGCGAAGCCGGCGACATCGGGGTCTTGCTCCAGCATGATGACGCGCGCGCCGGGGCGGACGGAACGGTTGCCCTCATCCGGTTCGATCTGGCCGGCGATGAGCTTCAGCAGCGTGGTCTTGCCCGCGCCGTTGCGGCCGATCAGCGCTAGCCTGTCCTTCTCCCCGACGAAAATGTCGAGATTGCGGAAAAGCCAATGGGTGCCTTGCGAGAGGCCGAGATTTTCGAAGGAAAGGATAGGAGCCGCCATGGGCGTGCAGCTAGGCCTTCGGGCGTCCCAGAGCAAGAGGCGTCCCAAAAGGGGAACCGGAAGCTGTCTGACGGCTTTCAACGCGTGTCAGCGTCCGTTCATCGCAACCGTCACAATAGACATGCATCGCTTTTTGAGGAGAAAGCCCCGTGAAATCAAAGGCTATGAAATCAATGTTCGCCCTGATGGCCCTTGGCGCTGCCCTGCCGGTTTCGGCCATGGCGCAGACCAGCGTCACCATCGCTGAAACCGCGCCGATCGTGACGCTGAACGTCACGGAAACCGTGGAAGCCGCGCCCGACATGGCGACAGTGGGCACCGGCGTCCAGACCCGCGCCCAAACCGCCGCCCAGGCGATGCGCGACAATGCGGCGCAGATGGACAAGCTGATCGCCGCGCTGGTGAAGGCGGGAATCCCGAAGAAGGATATTCAAACCAGCGGCATCAATCTTTCCGCGCAATATGATTACAGCAATCGCGACGGGCAGCCGTCGGGGCCGCGCTTCATCGGCTATGAAGCGTCGAACCAGCTTTCGGTGAAGCTGCGCGACATCAAGAAGGTTGGTACGCTGCTCGACACCATGGTGGAGGCCGGGGCGACCAATGTGAACGGGCCGAGCTTCTCAATCAGCGATCCCACGCCGATGCTGGCGCAGGCGCGGGCGGCCGCGCTCAAGACCGCCAGGGCGCAGGCGGATTTCTACGCGCAGGCGGCCGGCTATCGGTCGGCGCGGCTGGTTTCGCTGGCGGAGAGCAATAGCGGTGGCCAGCCGCCCATGCCGATGATGGTGACGGCGCGGTTCAAGGCGGATTCAGCGCCCGCCACGCCGGTCGAGCCGGGGCAGGTCGGGTCTTCGGTGACGCTGACGGTGCAGTACGCGCTGGAGAAGTGAGTGAGCTTGATCCTTCCCATCGACGGATGGGGAGGATCAAGCTTGGCTTTCCCCATTCACCACCTGTTCAATGGTTCCCGGCTATGCCAAGGTCATGCGAATGATGCGGTTCAGACTGATAGCAGGGCTGGGAGCCATGGCGGCACTTTCCGTCACGAATCCCGCCGCTTATGCCAGCAGCCAGCGCGACGAGCAGGATGCCGCGCGGCGGGCCATGCTGGACGGACAGGTCATGCCCTTTTCCGTCATCAAGCGCCGGGTCGACGCCGCCATGAACGGCGCCACCTATCTGGGCAGTGAGTTCAACCCCTCCACCAACCGATATCGCCTGAAATATGTGAAGGACGGCAAGGTGCTATGGGTTGATGCGGACGGTCGCACGGGCGATATAATCGGCTGGGCGCGTTAAGTGCGCGCCGCCTGACCTTTGGGCACAACAACAGAAACGGGGCCATATGCGTCTGCTGATCGTCGAAGATGAACCTAGCCTCGGGCAACAGCTCCGCAATACGCTGGAGGGCGCGGGTTACGCCGTGGATCTGGCCGACGATGGCGAGGACGGACATTTTCTGGGCGCGACCGAAAGCTATGACGCGGTGGTGCTGGATCTGGGCCTGCCGACCATCGACGGCCTGACAGTGCTGGACCGCTGGCGCAAGGAAGGCCGCAGTTTTCCGGTGCTGGTGCTGACCGCGCGCGATAGCTGGTCGGACAAGGTGGCGGGGCTGGACGCTGGCGCGGACGACTATCTCGCCAAGCCCTTTCAGAGCGAGGAACTGATCGCCCGCCTGCGCGCGCTCATTCGCCGCGCTTCGGGCAATGCGTCGAGCGAGCTGACCGCCGGTGACGTGCGGCTGGACACGCGATCGGGCAAGGTGACGCTGAAGGGCGAGCCGGTGAAGCTCACCGCGCAGGAATATAAGCTGCTCTCCTACCTGCTCCACCACAAGGGCAAGGTGGTGAGCCGCACCGAGTTGATCGAACATATTTACGACCAGGATTTCGACCGCGATTCCAACACGATCGAAGTGTTCGTGACGCGCATCCGCAAGAAGCTGGGCGCCGACGTCATCACGACGATCCGTGGCCTGGGCTACAGCCTCGACGAACCGGGACGGTAATTGGGGCCGAGGTTCCGGCGCCTGCGATGACCGATCCCCACGCTCCTTCCCAGGTTCTCTCCACCGGCTCGCTGAGCCGCCGCATGATCGGCATTGCCGCGCTGTGGATCAGCCTGCTGCTGCTGGGCGGCGGGCTGGCGCTGGACCGCGTGCTGTCCGACGCGATCACGCGCAATTTCGACGACGGGATGAACTATGTCCTGACCGCCATGATCGCATCGGCGGAAATCGGCCCGGATGGCGAAGTATTGTTCAACCGCGAACCCGCCGACCAGCGGTTCCTGGAGCCCAATAGCGGCATTTACTACCAGATCAGCGGCAAGGGGCACGAGGATTGGCGGTCGCGGTCGCTGTGGGACCGGGCGCTCAAGGTCAATCCCGAGCATCATGACGACGCCCCGCACATTTATGACAGCAACCAGTTTCCTGGCGAAGATCTGCGCGTCATGGAGCGTAGCATCATCCTGCCGGGGTCGGATACGCGCTGGATGTTCATGGTGGCGCAGGCGCGCGAAGGGCTGGACGCGCAGATCAAGACATTGCGGTCGACCCTGTTCGAAAGCTTCGCGCTGCTGGCCCTGGGGCTGATCGTGCTGGCGACGTTGCAGACGCTTTACGGGCTGCGGCCGCTGCGCAAGGTGCGGCATGAGATCGTGCGGATGCGGGCGGGCGAGAAGAATCGCGTGACCGAGCCGATGCCCGCCGAAGTCCTGCCCATGGTCGAGGAACTGAACGCCCTGCTCGCCCATAATGAGCGGCAGGCGGAGGAAGCGCGAACCCATGCGGGCAATCTCGCCCATGCGCTGAAAACGCCGCTGACCGTGATCATGAACGCCGCCACCGCGCAATCGCCCGATCTGGGCGACACGGTGATCCGCGAAGCGACGACGATGCGGCGGCAGGTCGACCACCACCTCGCCCGCGCCCGCGCCGTGGGGCGGCGCGGCGCGGCGCACAGCCGGGCGGAGGTGTGGGCCAGCCTGGATGCGGTCGAGCGCGCGGTACAGCGGCTCTATCCGGATGTGCGGATCGACATGGATGGCGACAAGGAGGCCGCCGTACGTGTCGAGCGGCAGGATCTGGACGAGATGCTGGGCAATCTGGTCGAGAATGCCGCCAAATATGGCGGCGGCAGCGTGTTCGCGACCGTCGGGCGCCGGGGATCGATGATTGAAATCCTGGTCGAGGATGACGGGACGGGCATTGCCAAGGCGGACCGCACGCGCATTTTCGACCGGGGCGTCCGGCTCGATTCGGGAAAGCCGGGCACCGGCCTTGGCCTGGCCATCGTGCGCGATGTCGCGGAAATCTATGGCGGGTCGGTCGCGCTGGAAGAAAGCGAGGATCTGGGCGGCGCGATGGTCCGGCTGCGGCTGCCTGCCGCCTGATGCGGCGGCCTTTCTATCTGGTTGGCGGGTTCCTGTCGCTCGGACTGGGGACGATCGGAGCCTTTCTGCCGCTCCTGCCGACCGTGCCTTTCATGATTTTGGCGGCCTTTTGCTTTGCGCGGTCGAGCCCGGCGCTGGAGGCGCAACTGCTTGAGCATCGCCATTTCGGATCGCATATCCGCCGCTGGCGGGAGAAGGGCGCGATCAGTCGGCGGGGGAAGAAGGCGGCATTGGCGGCCTTTGCGTTCAGCGTGGTGCTCGCGTTGGTATTTTCGCCTTTTCCATGGTTCCTGCTACCGATCGCAGCGGCACTGATCGGCGGAACCTGGATATGGACGCGGCCGGAATAAAAAGCCCGGAAACTTGCGTAACGCCGTGCCGATCAGTTCATCGCCAGGATCATGTTCCGCACCTGCGGATAGACCTGCTTTTCCCATTTGCTGCCGGAAAACACGCCATAATGGCCGACGCCAGGCTGGAGATGATGGCGCTTCAGATGCGGGCGCAGGCCCGTGCAGAGCGCATGGGCGGCCGCCGTCTGGCCCACGGCGCAGACATCGTCCTTTTCGCCCTCGACGGTCAGCAGGGCGGTGTTGCGGATCGCGCCCGGATTGACCTTCCGCCCGCGATAGGTGAGTTCGCCCTTCGCCAGTAAGGTCCGCTGAAACACCTTGTCCACGGTTTCGAGGTAGAATTCCGCCGTCATGTCGAGCACGGCGAAATATTCCTGGTAGAAGGTCTTGATCTTGTCGGCCTCCACCTGCTTGCCGTCGGCCAGCAATTGGTAAAGTTCGCGATGCGCCGCGCCGTGCCGATCCATGTTCATCGACATGAAGGCGGAAAGCTGAAGAAAACCGGGATAGACCCGCCGACCACGCCCCGGATAGCGCATCGGCACCATGCTGATCAGATTTTCCTCGAACCATTCGATCGACTGATCATTGGCGAGTTCGTTGACCACCGTGGGCGCGGCGCGCGTGTCGATCGGCCCGCCCATCAGCGTCATGGAACGCGGGGTTGCGGGATCCTTGTCCTCCGCCATGATCGACACCGCCGCCATTGCCGGAACGCAGGGTTGGCATACCGACACCAGATGCGACCCCGGCCCCAGTTCCTGCATGAAGGTCATGATATAATCGACATAATCGTCGAAACCGAAGCGCCCGGCGCTCAGCGGCACGTCGCGGGCGTTCTTCCAGTCGGTGATGTAGACGTCATGGTCGCGGAGCAGGGTCTGGCAGGTGTTGCGCAGCAAGGTCGCGAAATGGCCGGACATGGGCGCTACCACCAGCACCTTGGGCTGGGCGGTCTCCACATCGTCCTTCGCGAAGTGCAGCAGGTTGCCAAAGGGCAGGTCCAGCGCCACTTCTTCCCGAACGGAGACGACCGCATTGCCGCTGTGCACCTCCGTTATTCCATAGGCCGGGCGGCGATGCGTCAATTTCGCGCCCTGGAAAACATCCATCAGGGCGAACATGCGGCGCGGCACGGGCCAATCCCCGGCGGGACCCATCCTGTCCTTGAACGAAAGAGCGATCTGAGCACCGAATCGCGCGGGGGCCATCATGTCGTTCCAGGCCTGATAACCACTATATAGCATCATCATTTTGCTCAAAATGCGTCCTAAGCTCTTCCGGCACCGATTCGGCCATCTGTACAATCGTTATACAGCTTTTCGATATTGCACCGCATCATGATTGATGGAAACATAGAGACGAAGCGGGAGGATTGCCATGGCCGACGCCGAATTAACCATTTCCAGCAAGACTTATTCATCCTGGTCCCTGCGTGGATGGCTGTTGTGCCGTCTGGCGGGCCTGAAGGTCGTGGAAAAAACGATCGCGCTCGATGATCCTGAAAACAGGGCGGAATTGCTGCTCTTGTCGCCTTCCGTGCTGGTGCCGCGGCTGACCCACGAAGGGGCGAGCGTATGGGATACGCTCGCAATCGCGGAATATCTGCATGAGCTTTATCCGCATGCCGGGCTCTATCCGGCGGATCGGATCGCCCGCGCGCATTGCCGTTCGGTTTCGGGCGAGATTCATTCCGGCTTCATCAACCTGCGGTCCGCCCTGCCCATGAACCTGAAGGTCAGGCATGAGAAATTTCCCGTCTTTTCAGGCGCCAAGCAAGACATTGAGCGGATCGAGGAGATCTGGACCGAATGCCTGAACGCCTATGGCGGTCCCTGGCTGTTCGGGGAACGGCCGACCGTGGCCGATGCGATGTTCGCACCGGTGGCGCAGCGTTTCCTGACCTATGCCGTAGCGCTGTCGTCCAAATCCGCCGCCTATTGCAACTGGAGCAACGACTGGGATCTGATGCGCGAGTGGATCGACGCGGCGCGCAAGGAGAAGGACGAGGTCGAGGAACTGGAAGTCGAGTTTTAGGGCCAATCGACATTCAGCCCTGACGGCCTGCAAATGGCGCTTTTCCGTGCTTCCGGTGCTCACGTACTTTTAGTACGCTGCGCTCCAGGTCACGAAAAACCACCATTTTCGGCACGTCATCATCTGAATGTCGATTGGCCCTAGGCCTAGCTCTCGATCCCGCTCAACCATTCGGCAATCATTGCGCGACCGGCGGCGACGGCGCCGGGGCCATGATCGGCATGGTCCTGCCGCAGGGCGATGCCGCATTGCTTCGCTATGTCGAGATCGGCCCAGAAATGTGTGAGCCAGTCCTCAAAGCGCGGGTCTTCGCCCATTTCCGCGTGGAATTGCAGCGCAAGCAGGTTGCGTCCCCGGCGGAACGCCTGATGCGCGTAATTATCGGTTGAGGCGAGCAGGTCGACACCGGCGGGCAAGTCGAATGTGTCGCTGTGCCAGTGCAGCACCGGCACATCCTCCAGATGACGAAGCGGGGAATCGGCCCCCGCCCCGTTCAACCTGACCGGCGCGAAGCCCAGTTCCATATGACCGCCGGGATAGACGGGGGCGCCCAGAGCCGCGGCGATCATCTGGCTGCCGAGGCAAACGCCGAGCGTCGGCAAATCCTGCTCCAGCCGGGCGGCGAGCTTTTCGATCTGGTGGGGTATCCAGGGGTGAATGTCATGCTCATAGACGCCCATCGGGCCGCCCATCATGATCAGCAGGTCGGGCGTGCACAGGTCGGCATCGAAAAAATCAGGACTGGCGACGTCAATCCGCTCGATCTCAAAGCCTGCGGCCTCGATCGGCTGGAGATACCCCGCCGCTCCTTCGCGCGGCACATGACGGACGATCAGCGCTTTCTTCATCTCTACCGCGTTGGTAGCCAAATGAATCGCCGGCCGCCACCCCAGCCTTTCTTGGCTTTGCGAAATAACTGCTATGGGCGCGCGACCCGACGGATGCGCCAGAGCGCGGCGAAGCCGATGCCGCTCCAGATGATATTGAGCACCATCGAGGGGATGGCGCCATGCCACCAGGTGTTGAGGACGAAGAAGGCCGCGCCGAGCGCGTTCATCCATTGGAAGGCCGGTGATCCGCCGGAAAGGCGGCCGGTCGAGACGAGGATATAAGCGCCCAGGACGAGGATCGCGCCAAGCCAGCCGACGGCTTCCACAAGGATGGTCAAGATCGTGTCCCCAAAAAAGAAAGGGGCCGCCTCCTTTGCGGGAGGCGGCCCTTCTTTCCTTATCTCAGCGCTTCAGCCGATCAAGCGGCGAGCTTGCGCAGCACATATTGGAGGATGCCGCCGTTCAGGAAGTAATCCAGTTCGTTGACGGTATCGATGCGGCACAGCGCGGTGAAGGTGAAGGTCGAGCCGTCGGCGCGCTTCACGATCACGTCCACATCCTGGCGGGGCTTGAGGCCCGCGACATTCTGGATGGTGAAGGTTTCATCGCCCGTCAGGCCCAGCGTGTCCTTGTTCTGACCGTCCTTGAACTGGAGCGGCAGCACGCCCATGCCGACCAGGTTCGAGCGGTGGATACGCTCGAAGCTCTCGACGATGACCGAGCGGACGCCCAGCAGGTTGGTGCCCTTCGCCGCCCAGTCGCGCGACGATCCGGTGCCATATTCCTTGCCGCCGATGACGACCAGCGGCGTGCCGTCGGCCTTGTGCTTCATCGCCGCGTCGTAGATCGGCAGCACTTCGCCGTCATATTTCGTCATGCCGCCTTCGACGCCGTCCAGCATCAGGTTCTTGATGCGGATATTGGCGAAGGTGCCGCGCATCATGACTTCGTGATGGCCACGGCGCGCGCCGTAGCTGTTGAAGTCGGCCTGCGCGACCTGACGCTCCTGTAACCACTTGCCGGCCGGCGAAGTCGCCTTGATCGAGCCTGCGGGCGAGATGTGGTCGGTGGTGATCGAGTCTCCGAAGATCGCAAGCGGCTTGGCTTCGATGATGTCCGTGACCGGCGCCGGGGTCATGCTGAGACCCTCGAAATAAGGCGGGTTGGCGACATAGGTCGAACCGGCGCGCCAGCTATAGGTGTCCGAACCCTTGACGTCGATCGCCTGCCAGTGCGCATCGCCCTTGTAGACATTGGCGTAGCGGGCCTGGAACATCGCACGGTCCATGCAGCCGGCCATGGTCGAGGCGACCTCGTCATTGGTCGGCCAGATGTCCTTCAGGTAAACGTCATTACCCGCCGCGCTGACGCCGATCGGGGTGGTGATGAAGTCCTCGATCACCGTGCCCTTAAGCGCATAGGCGACGACCAGCGGCGGGCTGGCAAGGAAGTTGGCGCGCACGTCGGGCGATACGCGGCCTTCGAAGTTGCGGTTGCCGGAGATCACGGCAGCTGCGACGAGGCCGTTTTCGTTGATCGCCTTGCTGATCGGCTCGGCCAGCGGGCCGGAGTTGCCGATGCAGGTGGTGCAGCCATAGCCGACCAGGTTGAAGCCGACCGCGTCGAGGTGCGACTGAAGGCCGGCCCTTTCCAGATAGTCGGTGACGACCTGCGAACCGGGGGCGAGCGAGGTCTTGACCCAGGGCTTTGGCTTCAGGCCCAGTTCGTTCGCCTTCTTGGCGACGAGGCCAGCGGCGACCAGAACGCCGGGGTTCGACGTGTTGGTGCAGCTGGTGATCGCGGCGATGGTGACGTCGCCGTCGCCAATGTCGAAATCCTTGCCCTCGACCGGAACGCGCTGCTGCGCCTTCTTGTAGACGTTCGCCAGGTCGGCGTTGAACACGTCATCGACTTCCGGCAGCGAAACACGGTCCTGCGGACGCTTGGGACCGGCGAGGCTGGGGACGACGGTGGCGAGGTCCAGTTCCAGCGTATCGGTGAAGACCGGCTCGATGGAGGGATCGATCCAGAAGCCCTGCTCCTTGGCATAGGCTTCGACCAGCGCGATATTCTCTTCGGTGCGGCCGGTCAGACGCATATAATCCAGCGTCTTGTCGTCGATACCGAAGAAGCCGCAGGTCGCGCCATATTCCGGCGCCATGTTGGCGAGCGTCGCGCGGTCGGCCAGCGACAGCGAGGCAAGGCCGGGACCGAAATATTCGACGAAGCGGCCGACCACGCCCTTGGCGCGCAGCATCTGCGTAGCGGTCAGCACCAGGTCGGTGGCGGTCACGCCTTCCTTCAGTTCGCCGGTCAGCTTGAAGCCGACGACTTCGGGGATGAGCATGGAGACGGGCTGGCCCAGCATCGCGGCTTCGGCCTCGATGCCGCCCACGCCCCAGCCCAGAACGCCCAGGCCGTTGATCATCGTGGTGTGGCTGTCGGTGCCGACGCAGGTGTCGGGATAGGCGACGGTGACGCCGTCCGGGCCTTCGCTCGACCATACGGCCTGCGCGATATTTTCCAGGTTCACCTGATGGCAGATGCCGGTGCCCGGCGGCACGGCATAGAAATTGGCAAGGCTCTTGCTGCCCCACTTCAGGAAGTCGTAGCGCTCCATATTGCGCTGATATTCGATTTCCACATTCTGTTCGAACGCCTTGGGCGTGCCGAATTCGTCGACCATGACCGAGTGGTCGATGACGAGGTGGACGGGCACCTGCGGGTTGATCTTGCTGGCGTCGGCGCCCAGCGCGGTCATCGCGTCGCGCATCGCGGCGAGGTCGACGACGCAGGGAACGCCGGTGAAGTCCTGCATCAGCACGCGGGCGGGGCGATACTGGATTTCGCGCTCGGCCTTGCCCTTGTCATTCTGCCAGGCGACGATCGCCTTGATGTCGTCGGTGGTGACAGTGACGCCATCCTCGAAACGGAGCAGGTTTTCCAGCAGCACCTTCATCGAGAAAGGCAGGCGCGAAACGTCTCCAAGCTTCGCAGCGGCCTTTTTCAGCGAATAATAGGCAATGTCCTTGCCGCCGACCTTCAAAATGTCGCGCGTGCCGAGTGTGTCCTGTCCGATGGCGGTCATGAGTCGTGCGTCTCCTCGCAGTGCCCCGACCATGCGAAGGCAGGATGACGCAGTTCCACCAGAGGCTCGCCGGACGGCGGAAAACTACCGAACGGAAAGGTGGCGGGATGCGCCCCAACTCACGGCCGAAGCGGGTATGTCCCGATGCGCGCCGCCATAGCGCCTGCGCGCCTCAAGTCAAATGCGAAGGCGCGAAAATGGGACAGTGGCCGGAATCTTTCTTGTAGACGCGATCATCCGGCGCGGGATACATTGAGTTGCAGCCGCGTTCTGATGCAAGGAGCGGGCTCTGCAGAGATGATAAGGGTCGCTCGCTCTGACGTTCGTCGTTGCATCCAAGCTGATGTAAAGCTCGGGGGTATTTCCGATTTTTGCGTCGATGCCGTGATATGTGTCTGAGGAGGAAGAGACGATGCGCCCAGTGTCCAACCTCGCGACCGGCAAGTCATTTGACCCGGCCTTAAGGGGTTACATCATTCATTATCATCCGGGGGAAGCCAATCATTGCCCCAGTTGCGGCCGCAGCCAGTGGATGGTCGGCCGTCTGATGGCGGAATGCGCCTATTGCGAAACCGCGCTGCCGCTGGAGAATAATCGGGGGTTCGGAGCCTGTGCGCGCTTTGTCAGCACGCATGACGTCATGACGTCCTACGACCCTCGCGACTCGATCAATCCCTGACGGGAAGAAGGCCGCTGGCCGTCAGGCCGCGGCCACCCCTTCCACCTCCACTATGCCATCCCCGGCATAATAGCCCTGCACCCGCACCCGTTTTTCGACATGATCGACGGGGACGCGCAGCAGCACCAGCCGGAAACTGCCGCCCAGATCGCGCTGGAGCAGGAATCCGGCCTCATCGCGTATCAACCGACCGGTTTCGTCCACTCCAGCGCCAATATCAGTCATAGCGCATCAATCTATCGCGTTCTTGATGCCCTTGCCAGCCAATAGGCCAAGGACGAGGAAGATCGCGAACAACGCGATCGCCAGCACGAACAGGAACTTGGCGATGCCGACAAATGTGCCCGCTGCACCGCCAAAGCCCAATATGGCCAGTATGGCGGCGATCACGAGCGAAATGATGGCCAGACGGATCATGCGACACTCCTTCCGTTGAAAGACCTAGGTTTTCCAACGGATGGTGAGGCGGCGGGTTCCGGCGAGCGCCGCTTCTGCGAAGTTGCAATATCAAATCCTGCCCATGCCGGGCATGGGCGGGATTTGGGCCGATGCGCGCTATCATCTATTTGCGTCACTCATTTGAAATATTCTGCTTCCTCATAACTGCAATTCGGCATCAAACGGCTGGCAGCTGCCATAGCCTGCATCTTCAAGAGGACATTTTGACCTATTGGAGGCCTGCCCGATGAAATTCACCCGTCTGATGAGCGTGACCCTGATCGCGGGCGTCGCCGTTGCCGCCGCCGCGCCGCTGAGCGCGCACGGCATCTGGTTCGCGCAGCGCGCCAAGCAGTTGGCGCTGATCTATGGCGTGGGCGCGGACGATCTGGACGCGGTGAAGCGCCTGCCGCTGGTCAAGACCGTGACCGGCTATGACAGCGACTGGGCGCCGGTGAACACCTCGCTGCGGGCGGCGGGCGCGATCCCCGTGGTCGACAGCGACGAGCCGATCGCCGCCGTCGCCGCGATCATGGACTATGGCTATTGGAGCAAGACGCCCGACGGCGAATGGCATAATAAGGGCCGCGACGAAGTGCCCAACGCCACGCTGGCCGAACATAATTTCAAATATGCCGTGCATCTGACCCAGGTGCCGACCAAGCCGGTTCCGCTGTTGGAAGGCCACACGCTCCAACTGGTGCCCGCCGACCTCGCCATCCCGCAGAAGATGGGCGAGCCGATGAAGGTGCGCGTCTATTACAAGGGCAAGCCGATCGCCGGTGCGACCGTCATGCAGGATTATGTGAACGATCCCGACGAAGCCGCGCCCGCCAAGACCGGCCCGGACGGCACCGCGACGATCAAGCTGCGCAACCAGGGCATCAACGTGCTGATGGCGATCTATGTCGGCCAGACTACCGACAAGAAGGTCGATCATGAGGAATATCGCGCCTCGCTGTCCTTCGTGCTGCCGCATCTGCCGGAATAAGCCCCCTTCCCCCTTTCACGGAGACTTCCCATGAAGATCGATCTTTTCCGTAGCTGCATCGCCGCCCTCGCCCTGATCGCCGCCCCGGCGGTCGTCCACGCCCATGGCAGCATGAAGCCGCAGCATGGCGGGATGGTCCAGATGACGGGCGAAACCATGTTCGAGCTGGTCACCGGCCCCAAGGGCGTCGACGTGTATCTCAGCGAAGAGGATGAGCCGATCCCGGCCGCCGGCTACACCGCCAAGCTGACGCAGACCGCGGCGGGCAAGAAGACCGAAGCGGCGCTGAAGGCCGCAGGCGGCAACAAGCTCAGCGCGCCGGGCTTCAAGGCGGCCAAGGGCGCGAAGATCGTCGTCGCGCTGATCGACAAGAACGGCGCCAAGACCTTCGCCACCTTCCAGACGAAGTAAGAACGGCCATGCACAGCGCGACCCTTAACCCGCTTCTCAGTCCCACGATGCGGCGGGTCGCGCTGCTGGCTCTGGGGCTGGTGTTGGCGCTCATGAGTTCCACGCTCTGGGCGCATGGCGTCAACGAAAACGACAAGGCCTTCATCGAAGGCGCCTCGGGCGTCAACATCATTCCCTATATGTATCTCGGTGCCAAGCATATGGTCACCGGATACGACCATCTGCTGTTCCTCGCCGGGGTCATCTTCTTCCTCTACCGGCTGAAGGATGTCGGCGCCTATGTGACTTTGTTCGCCATCGGGCACAGCACGACGCTGCTGCTGGGCGTGATCTTCGACATTCGCGCCAATCCCTTCATCATCGACGCAATCATCGGCCTGTCGGTGGTCTATAAGGCGATCGACAATCTCGACGGCTTCCGTACCTGGCTGGGCTTTTCGCCCAATCCCAAGGCGGCGGTGCTGATCTTCGGCTTCTTCCACGGCTTTGGCCTCGCCACCAAGCTCCAGGAACTGACGCTGGCGAAGGACGGGATGATCCCCAACCTCATCAGCTTCAACATCGGCGTCGAAATGGGCCAGTTCATGGCGCTGACCATCATCCTGCTGCTGATGAACCTCTGGCGCATGAGCGACAGTTTCCGCCGCAGCGCCATCCTCGCCAATGCCGCGCTGATGACCGCCGGCTTCGTCCTCATCGGCTACCAGCTGGCCGGCTATTTCACCCAAGGGGCCTGACATGAACACGCAGAGTATTTCCGCGCTTCCTGCCCAAATTTCGCCCTCCCCCTCCACGCTCGCCAAGGCGACCGGCGGCGCGGTGATCGCCGCCGCCGCGATCCTGACGCTGTTCGTGCTGCCCGCCGAATATGGCATCGATCCCACCGGCGTCGGCACGGCACTGGGCCTCACCGGCATGGTCGCGGGCAAGGCGCAAGCGGCGCCTGCCGCCCCCGCCCCCGTCACGGCGAGCGATATTCCCACGCCCAGCAAGGCCAGCATCTCCAAGTCCACGCCCTGGCGTCAGGATGAAATGACCATCAGCCTGCCCCCGCACAGCGGTCAGGAGGTGAAGGCGCATATGGAAAAGGGGGACAGCTTCATCTTCACATGGAAGTCGAGCGGCCCGATCAAGGCGGAGATGCATGGCGAGGAGCTGAACGCCGCCAACGACGCCTTCACCGATTATTGGAAGGAGCTGGAGATCAACGGCGGTCAGGGCGACTTCACCGCCCCCTTCGGCGGCATCCACGGCTGGTATTTCCGCAACAAGGGCGAAACGCCCGTGACCGTCACCGTCAAGACGGTCGGCTTCTACAAGGATCTCTATCAGCCCAAGGCTGAGTGAGCGTATAAGGAATAAGAGGACAGGTGCCATGAGCAGTATCGCGGGCCAAGCGCCCCCCATAAGCCTTCGGGCTTCCGCCTCCCCCATGGACGCCGCCAAGGCGCGCACGCGACTGATCGCCATCGATGCGCTGCGGGGTCTCGTCATGCTGTTCATGCTGGTCGACCATGTGCGTGAAACCTGGTTCCTGCACTTGCAGGTCACGGACCCGGTGAACGCCAACACGACCGATCCGGGGCTGTTCTTCACCCGCCTGCTCTCGACCTTCTGCGCGCCGACCTTCGTGGCGCTGACCGGGCTTTCCGCCTGGCTCTACGGTCAGTCGCACAGCAAGGGGCAGGTATCGGAATTCCTGTTCAAGCGCGGCCTGTTCCTGATTTTCCTGGAGTTTACGGTCGTCGGCTATGCCTGGCCGACGCAGGCGCCCGCTTTCCCGCCGACGGCAATCTGGTTGCAGGTGATCTGGGCGATCGGCCTCAGCATGATCGCGCTGGCCGCGCTGCTCCATCTGCCGCGACCGGCACAATTTGCCGTGGGCCTGGCCATCGTCTGCCTGCACAATCTGCTCGACCCCATCAGGCTGACGGCGGACTCCCCCTATTTCATCCCCTGGGCGCTGCTGCACCAGCGCGACAAGTTCGAAATCGCCGGCACCCTGTTCAAGACGACCTATCCGGTCCTGCCGTGGATCGGCGTGATCCTGCTCGGCTATGCCTGCGGGCCGTGGTTCGCCAAGGGCAGCGATCCGGAAAAGCGCATCAAGCGGCTGGTCATGCTGGGCCTCGGCCTCCTCATCGGTTTCGTCCTGATCCGCACCCTGAACGTCTACGGCGACAAGCCATGGTTCATCGCGGAAACGCCGCTGCGCACGGTGATGAGCTTCCTGGCGCTCACCAAATATCCGCCCTCGCTGCTGTTCCTGATGCCGACGATCGGCACAGGCTGCCTGCTGCTGGCGGCGTTCGAAGCCTGGCAGGACAGCAAGGCGATGCCGCACCTCGCTCTGCTGGGCGGCGCGCCGATGTTCTATTACGTCCTGCACCTCTACACGCTGAAGGTCATCTACAATGTCGCGCTGGTCCTTTACGGCCCGACCAAGGGCACGGTGTTCGGCGTCGATCATCTGCGCTGGGTGTGGATCTGGGTCTTCATCCTGATCCCGGTGCTTTACTTCCCCACGCGCTGGTTCGCGCAGCTCAAGCAGCGGCGCAAGGACATCTGGTGGCTTAAATATCTCTGATCCCGAGTGCCTGCGGGTTCCCTGGCCGCCTTCCACCCGGAAGGCGGCCTTTTTCTTGGGATTTCGGGGGTGCGAAGACGCTGGAAAACAGCCCGGTGAATCCTGCCGTCCAAGACCCCTTTTCCCTATTTTTCACTGTGGGGAGTGCCAAGTTTGACGTAATATTTCTGCAATGCAGACATAGCCTGCATTCAACAAGAGGTGAAAAAACACCCCGTGACCGGCCCCGGAGAAAAGGACCCAAAAGATGTCCGACTGGAGAGAAAGAAAAGATAAGGCCGGCTCACCCCGTTTCGCAGGACATATGGGAACAGCGATTTTAATAGGGGTAAGCATTATGCGCAAAAATTCGGCTTTTCGTCTGGCCTTGACTGCCAGCGCCGCCGCCATCGCCTTCGCACCGGGCGTTCAGGCCCAGACGGCAGCAACAACAGAAATCGTCGTCACCGCCATGAAGCGCCAATATTTTGGCGACACGCCGGTCAAGGAAATCCCGCAGGCGGTGCAGTTCCTGGAAGGCAAGCTGCTCGACGATCTCAACATCACCCGCCTCGACACCGCGCTGGAACTGGCGAGCGGCGTGTCGAAGCAGAATAATTTCGGCGGCCTGTGGGACAGCTTCGCCATTCGCGGCTTTGCCGGGGACGAGAATTTCCCGAGCGGCTTCCTGGTGAACGGCTTCAACGGCGGCCGTGGCTATGGCGGCCCGCGTGACGCTTCGAATGTCGAGCGGATCGAAGTGCTCAAGGGTCCGAACTCGGCGCTGTTCGGGCGCGGCGAGCCGGGCGGCACGATCAACATCGTCACCAAGAAGCCGGTGCTGGAAAAGACCTTCGGCAGCTTCGGCATCGCGGGCGGCAGCTGGAACAATTATCGGGTCGAGGGCGATTTCAACCTGCCGATCAACGATATGTTCGCGGTGCGCCTGAACGGCGCGGCAGAAGATGCCGACAGCTTCCGCGACACGGTCCACACCCGCAAATATGTGCTGACGCCGTCCTTCCTTGCAAAATTCTCGGACAAGGATCTGTTCACCTATGAAATGGAATATGTGAACCAGGAAGTGCCGTTCGAGCGTGGTGTGGTCGCAATCCCGACCGTGCAGAGCAATGGCAGCATCTCCTATAATCTGGGCGCCATCCCCAATTCGCGTTTCCTGGGCAACCCCAATGACGGCCCGACCAAGGTCAAGGTGCTGGGCCATCAGGCGCAATATCAGCATGACTTCAGCGACGACTGGACGCTGATGCTGGGTGCAGGCTACAAAGATACGATCTTCCGGGGCTTTTCCAGCGATCCGGAACTGGTCCTCAGCCGCCAGCGGCTCGACAATGATGGCATGACCCTGTCCCGTCAGCGCCGCTATCGCGACTACAGCACCAGCCATATGGTGTTCCGTGGTGAAATCAGCGGCAAGATCGAAACGGGATCGATCGTCCACAATATCCGCATCGGCGGCGATTGGGACCGGTTCAAGATCGACACCTATCAGACCCGCTATCGGCCGAGCGCTGCGGATCAGTCCTATTCGATCAATATCTTCAATCCGAACTATAACATCCCTGCACCGACCCCGACTACGGTGATCCAGAATTCGACCGAGATCCAGAAGGCCTGGGGCATCTATGCCCAGGACCAGGTCGAGATCACCGAACAGTTCAAGGTTCGCTTCGGCGGTCGCTATGACGATTTCGCGCAGGATATCGATCTGCGGGTGAACAACACCAATCCGAAGAAGTCCTACACCAAGTTCAGCCCAATGGCCGGTCTGGTGTTCGAGCCGACGAGCAGCATTTCGCTCTATGCCAGCTATGGCAAGGGTTTCCGCCCGAACAGCGGCGTCGGTTTCGACGGCAACCCCTTCGACCCGGAAATCAGCAAGTCCTATGAAGTCGGCGGCAAGTTCGTGACGCCCGACGGCAAGATCACCAGCACGATTTCGCTCTACAAGATGAAGAAGAGCAACGTGCTGACCACTGATCCGGTCAATGCGGGCTTCTCCAAGCCGGTCGGTTCGGCCGAGAGCAAGGGCGTCGAATTCGACCTCAATGCCAAGCTGCCCGCCGGGTTCGAGCTGTTCCTGACCTATGCCTATACCGATGCGGGCTGGGCGACCAACGCGCTCGACCCCAACTTCTCGCAGCCGATCCGCAAGGGCGATCCGCTGATCAACATTCCCAAGCATCAGGCCAATGCCCTGTTGTTCAAGAATTTCTCGATCGGCAATCATGAAGCGATGCTGGGCGCGGGCGTGAATTATGTCGGGCGGCGGCTGGGCGAGACGGCGACGACCTTCTTCCTGCCCAGCTATACGCTGGTGAAGGTCATAGGTTCGTTCAACATCACCGACCAGATCAAGCTGTCAGCCGACGTCAACAACCTGTTCGACAAGAAATATTACGCCAGCTCCTATGCGGCGCTGTGGGTCCAGCCGGGTGCGCCGCGCTCCTTCACGGTCCGCGCGACGTTCGATTTCTGATCTGCTGACATTCGGAACCTTTGGTTCCGATTGGCCGCCGGCGACCTGCCCTCCAAGCCTGAAGGGTCGCCGGCGGTCTTTCCATGTTAGGAAAAGACCATGAACCGGGCGCGATGGCTTCGCCTTCACAAATATATCGGCCTTGCCATGGCCGCGTTCCTGCTTGTGCAGGCGACGACCGGAATGCTGCTGCTCTATCGCGGGCCGGTGGCGCGCTGGATCGATCCGGCGGGGCTGGTCAGCCATGGCACGGCGCCCGATATTTCGGCCGGGACAGCGGTGGCCAGGGCGGAGCGGGCATTGCCCGGCTTTGCCGTCGCGCGCCTCTTCGCGCCCGATGTCGAGGGAGCGACTTACCTTGCGGAACTGACCGATGCACGCGGAGCGACGCGCTATGCGTCGGTCGATCCGGCGGGCGGCGGCGTACTGCGCAAGGGGTCAGTCTGGGCCTTTCCGGTCGAAGCCGCGCTTCAACTCCATTACCGGCTGATGGCGGGCAAGGCCGGAATGGCGGTCGTGCTGCTCAATGCGCTGGCCCTGTTGGCGATGGCGGGGACAGGCCTGGCCTATTGGTGGCCCAAAAAGGGGCCTATCTCGAAGCAGCTCTCGGTCCGCTGGAATATGGCCTTCCGGCTGGTGCTGCGGCAGTTGCATCGGACGGTAGGGGTGCTGATGTCCGTCCTGCTGGGCTTCATGGCGGTGACGGGCTTGTTGCTGGTGGTGCCGGAACTGATCGGCGCGGACGCCCCCGCCCTTCAGCGGCCCGCTGCGAGCGCCCCCGCGATCGACCGGGCGTTGACGCTGGCGCAGAGCGCTTTTCCCGACAGTGCCTTGCGCGATTTCCGCCTGACCGATGAGCGGCTGGTCGCCAATTTCCAC
This sequence comes from Sphingobium sp. TB-6, assembly GCF_012927365.1. Lineage (NCBI taxonomy): Bacteria > Pseudomonadati > Pseudomonadota > Alphaproteobacteria > Sphingomonadales > Sphingobiaceae > Sphingobium > Sphingobium sp. TB-6. The sequence continues at coordinate 266,853 of NZ_JABBGL010000006.1, forward strand.
GCGCCCGAGCGCAACCCCCGCGCCGTGCATCGCGCCATCGTGACGCTGACCGATCCGCATATCGTCAGCGCGACGCGGGCGGAGAAGAATGGTGCGCTCTGGATGACGGTGCTGCCGCTGCACACGGGCAACAGTCTCGGCATGACCGGCCCGATGGTGTTGATGCTGGTCGCGCTGGCGCTGCTCACCCTTACCCTTTCCGGACCGCTGATGTGGTGGCAGGCTCAGGCCATGCGCCGCCGGTCCGCCGCAAGAAAGCAGATGGCATGACCTTGCTCTATACATCCGATCCCGAACGCGGGCGCATCTGGCGGGAAATCTTCGCTGCCGAAGCGCCGGACATCGCCTTTGTGACGCCGGAAGAAATGAACGATCCTGCGGCGATCCGCTATCTTGCGGCCTGGGATCCGTCGCGTGAATTGCTGGAGCGGTTGACGAGCCTGCAAGCGCTGTTCTCGGTCGGCGCCGGGATCGACCAGTTCGACATGAGCAAGCTGCCGCCCTATGTCCGGCTGGTGCGGATGATCGAGCCGGGGATCGTTGAGGGCATGGTCGAATATGCCTGCGGGGCAGTGCTGACATTGCATCGGGGCTTCATCGACTATGGCCTGGCGCAAAGGGAGCATCGCTGGGCGCCGGTCAAGCTGGTGCCTGCCGCCGAGCGGCGGGTGGGCGTGATGGGGCTGGGGCAATTGGGCCAGGCGGTGCTGAAGGCGGTGCGCCCCTTCGGCTTCGCGCTTTCGGGCTGGAGCCGGACTCGGCATGAGATTGAGGGCGTCGCGTGCCATGCGGGCGAGGCGGAGTTGGACACGTTTCTGGCGCACTGCGACATCCTTATCTGCCTGGTGCCGCTGACGGCGGAGACGCGCGGCATTTTGTGCCGGAAGACTCTATCGAAACTGCCGCGCGGCGCCGTGCTTATCAATGTCGGGCGCGGCGGGCATCTGGTGGAGCATGATCTGCTGTCCTTGCTCGATGAGGGTCATCTTTCCGCTGCGATTCTGGATGTGACAGAGCCGGAGCCGCTGCCGCAGGAGCATCCGTTTTGGGATCATCCCCGCATCCTGCTGACGCCCCATATCGCCAGCATGACTCGGGCCGACACTGCCGCACGGGCGCTGATCGCCAATATCCGCAAGTTTGAGGCTGGCCTGCCAATGGACGGCGAAGTCCGCCCAGATCGGGGTTACTAACTCTCTTATCGTCGTTCCCGCCTTCGCGGGAGCGACGAAGGAGGAAGAAGAATGGCGATATTATCTGCTGCTTCCTGATCGTTCACCCCGCTCAAAACCCTCCTTCATCAACCCGATCGCTCTCCCGATTGGCCGACAGCAAACTATGCCGAAAGATCGTGATAAAAGGTCCAAATCTGCGCCCCATCGCAAGCCAATCGGAGACATGTTCCGGACAGCCCATGTCGTAATGGCTTCATCGAAACGGCCCACCGGCCATGCTCAACCAAGGGGAGTTCCACCCATGCCCAACTTCCGTCCCAAATATATCAGCTTCGACTGCTACGGCACGCTGACCCGCTTCCGCATGACCGAGATGGCGACCGCCTTCATGGCCGATCGCGTCGCCGCCGAAGACCTGCCCGCCTTCTGCAAGGACTGGGGCGCCTATCGGCTGGATGAAGTGCTGGGCGCATGGAAGCCCTATCAGGAGGTCATCCGCAACTCCGTTCGCCGCACCTGCAAGAAATGGGGCGTGGAATATCGGGAAGCCGACGCCGACGCAGTCTATAACGCCGTGCCGACCTGGGGTCCGCATGAGGATGTGCCGGGCGGCCTTTCCAAGATCGGGGACAAGATTCCGCTCGTCATCCTGTCCAATGCGATGAACGACCAGATCCATCACAATGTCGCCATGCTGGGCGCGCCCTTCCACGCCGTGTATACCGCGCAGATGGCGCAGGCCTACAAGCCCCGGATGCAGGCGTTCGAATATATGTTCGACCAGCTCGGCGCGAAGCCCGAAGAGATGATGCACGTCTCCTCCAGCTTTCGTTACGACCAGAATACCGCGACCGACTTGCGCTTTGGCTGCCGCGTGTTCGTGGGGCGCGGGCATGAGCCGTCCAACCCCTTCTATCGCGACGTCGAAATCCCGCATATCGGCGCTCTGCCGGCGGTCGTGGGTCTCTGATCCCAGCGATGAGCGCATCCCCCCTCTCCTACTGGCTCGCAAGCGCACCCGCCTTCACCGGCGGGGCGCAAGGGTCCGTCGACGGCAAGGCCGACGTCGCCATTATCGGCGGCGGCTTTACCGGGCTTTCGGCGGCGCTGGCGCTGGCCAAGCGCGGCGCGAGCGTCGTGCTGCTGGAGGCGGGGCGCGTGGTCGGGGAAGCTTCGGGTCGCAACGGGGGCCAGTGCAACAACGGCACGGCCCACGACTATGGCGCTCTCTCCGCCCGTTTCGGCAAGGATGTCGCCAAGGCCTATTATCGCGCCCATTGCGACGCGGTGGATATGGTCGAGCGGATCGTGGCGGAGGAAGGCATTGATTGCGCCTTCAACCGCTGCGGCCGGGTGAAGCTCGCCGCCAAGCAGAAACATTATGAAAAGCTGGTCCGCGCCCATGACCTGCTTGTCCGCGAGGTGGATGAGAATGTCCGCCTCGTGCCGCCGGAGCGCATCCGTGAGGAAGTGGGATCGAACGCCTTTCACGGCGCGCTGATCCAGACGACCAGCGCACAGCTCAACCCGGCGCGCTTTGGTGTCGGCCTCGCGGAAGCGGCAGCGCGGACGGGCGCGAAAATCTATGAAAATGCCGAAGTCACCGGACTGGATCGGCTGGCGAGCGGCTGGCGGGTAACGACGCCCAAAGGGCAGGTCACGGCCTCCCAGGTGCTGGTCGCGACCGGGGGTGCGCCTGCTGCCGCGCCCTTCGGTTTCTTCCGGCGGCGGATCGTGTCGGTGGGAAGCTTCATCATCGCGACCAAACCGCTCGACAATGGGCTGATCGACAGGCTGCTGCCCGGACGGCGCAACTATGTGACCAGCAAGAATATCGGCAATTATTTCCGCCTGACCGCCGACGACCGGCTGATCTTCGGCGGGCGGGCCCGCTTTGCGATCAGCGATCCGCGCTCCGACCTGAAAAGCGGGCACATCCTCGAACAGACGATGGCTGAAATCTTCCCGGCGCTGAAGGGCGTGGGCGTCGATCATGTCTGGGGCGGGATGGTGGACCTGACCGCCGACCGCCTGCCGCGCGCGGGCGAGCAGGACGGGCTTTTCTATTCCATGGGCTATAGCGGCCATGGCGTGCAGATGGCGACCTATATGGGCCAGATGATGGCGCGGGTGATGGGTGGGGAAACCTCCGCCAATCCGTGGGACGGCCTCGCCTGGCCGAGCGTGCCCGGCCATTTCGGCAAGCCCTGGTTCCTGCCGATCGTCGGCCTGTGGTATAAATGGCAGGACGTGATCCATTGATGGACGATTTCTCCTTTTCCCGGCGGAACATGCTGGGCGCGCTGGGGGCAGGATTGCTGCTGCCCGAAACCGCGCTCGCGGCGCCCCGGCCGCGCATCGGCGGGCGCATCCGCGTGGCGAGCCTATCCAGCTCCACCGCCGACACGCTCGATCCGGCCAAGGGCGCGCTGTCGACCGACTATGTGCGGCACTATATGTTCTATAACGGGCTGACCCAGCTCGACCGCAACCTGATCCCCCGCCCCGCTTTGGCCGAGCGGATCGAGAGCAAGGACCAGCAAAACTGGCATGTCCGCCTGCGCCGGGGCGTGACCTTCCATGATGGCGCGACGTTGAGCGCGAAGGATGTGGCCTGGTCGCTCCAGCGGCACAAGGATCCCGCGACCGGCTCCAAAATGGCGACCATTGCCGAGCAGTTCGCGGAAGTGAAAGCAACCGGCCCGCTGGACCTGACGATCCGCCTGACCGGCCCCAATGCCGACTTGCCGACCATCCTCGCCCAGTCGCATTTCCTGATCCTGCGCGCAGGGACGAAGGATTTCCACAGCGCCAACGGCACCGGCCCCTATCGCTGCGCCCAGTTCCGCCCCGGCGTGCGCACGCTCGCCCGGCGCAACCCGAATTACTGGCGCAACGGCAAGCCCTATCTGGAAGAGATCGAACTGATCGGCATCCCCGACGAGGTCAGCCGGGTCAATGCGCTGCTGTCGGGCGACGTGCACCTCATCATCGCGGTCAATCCACGATCGACCAAGCGTGTCCGCGCCTCCAGCCGCCATGCGCTGCTGGAAAGCAAGTCCGGCCTCTACACCAACCTCATCATGCGGCAGGACAGCGCGCCGACGAACAATCCCCATTTCGTCGCGGCGATGAAATATCTGGTCGACCGGCCTCTCATCAAGCGGGCGCTTTATCGCGACTATGCGACCATCGCCAACGACCATCCAATCCCGCCCTTCCATCCCTATTATCGCGCCGACCTGCCGCAGACATCGCTCGATCTCGACAAGGCGAAATGGCACCTTCAGCGCGCCGGGCTCAGCGGCGTGCGGTTGCCCGTCTATGCCTCCCCGGCGGCGGACGGATCGGTCGACATGGCGTCGATCATGCAGGAATATGGCTCGCGCGTCGGGCTGAACCTGGCGGTCAACCGGGTGCCGGCCGACGGATACTGGTCGACCCACTGGATGAAGCACCCGCTGACCTTCGGCAACACCAACCCGCGCCCGACCGCCGACCTCGTCTTCAGCCTCTTCTACAAGTCCGACGCGGACTGGAACGAGTCCGGCTGGAAGAACCCGCATTTCGACAGGCTGCTCATCGAAGCGCGGGGCGAAGCGGATCAGGCCCGCCGCAAGCAGCTTTACGGCGAAATGCAGGGGCTGGTGCATGATCGCTGCGGCGTCGCCATCCCGGTCTTCATCAGTCTGATCGACGGTTACGACCGGCGTTTGAAGGGACTGCAATCCATGTCGACAGGCGGCCTGATGGGCTATCAATTTGCCGAACATGTGTGGTGGGAAGGCTGATGGCGCCCAATTCTTCATCTCCATCCTCCTCTTCCGGCGCGAAGGCGGCGCTTGCGCTGATTGGCAAGCGCTTTGCCTCGTCGCTCCTGACATTGCTCCTGGTGTCGCTGGTGGTCTTCACCATCGCGCAACTCCTCCCCGGCGACGCCGCGCAGGAGGCGCTGGGCCAAAGCGCCACCGCTGAGCAGGTCGCCGCGCTGCGCCATGACATGGGCCTCGATCGGCCCGCGCATGAACGCTATGTAAGCTGGCTAAGCGGCATGGTGAGCGGCGATCCCGGCCAGTCGCTGGTCGCCAATCTGCCCGTATCCGAAGTCATCTCCAGCCGCCTGCCTAACAGCCTGCTGCTGGCGGCGCTCAGCGCCTTGGTCGCGGTGCCGGTGGCGCTTTCCATCGGCATCGGTTCCGCGATGAACCGGGGCGGCAAGCTCGACAGGGCGCTCAATATCTCAACCCTCTCCATGGTCGCGGTGCCGGAATTTCTGGTGGCGACGCTGGCGGTTCTGATCTTCTCGGTGAAGCTGCGCTGGCTGCCCTCCATCGCCCTGGTCGCGGACGATATGAGTTGGGGCGATTATCTGCGCGGCGCGGCGATGCCGATCCTTGCCTTAAGCATCGTCGTCATCGCCCAGATGGCCCGCATGACCCGCGCCGCCGTGATCGACCAGATGGACCGGCCTTACGTCGAAATGGCGGTGCTGAAGGGCGTGGCTCCGGTCCGGGTCGTGCTCAGGCACATCATGCCCAACGCGGTCGCGCCGATCGTCAATGCGATGGCGCTCAGCCTTTCCTACCTGTTGGGCGGCGCGATCATCGTCGAGACCATCTTCAACTATCCCGGCCTCGCAAGCCTGATGGTGAACGCCGTCACCAGCCGCGACATGCCGCTGCTGCAGGCCTGCGCGATGATCTTCTGCGCGGCCTATCTCATCCTCATGCTGATCGCGGACGTCACCGCCATCCTCGCCAACCCCAGGCTGCGAGCCCAATGACCGCTTCCTCCCTCCGCTGGGCCAAAGCCCTTCCGCTGTCCGCCAAGATCGGGCTGATCTTCGTCCTCTTCTGGCTGGCCGTCGCGGTCTTCGGGCCGATTCTCGCGCCCTATCCGGTCGGCGCTTTCGTCGCCTATGACGTGTTCGACGGGATGTCGGCACAGCATTGGCTGGGCAGCGACTATCTCGGCCGCGACGTGCTGAGCCGCCTGCTGTCGGGAGCGCGCTATACGGTGGGCCTTGCCGCCGCCGCCGCGATGCTGGCGAGCGCGACCGGCACGGCGCTGGCCCTCACCGCAGCCGTGGGCGGGCCGAAGGTGGACGAGCCGCTGTCGCGCTTCATGGACACGCTGATCTCGATCCCGTCCAAGATCTTCTCGCTGGTTCTGGTGGCGGCGTTCGGCTCCTCGCTGGGGCTGCTGCTGCTGATCGCGGCTGTGACCTATGTGCCGGGCAATTACCGCATCGCCAGAGCGCTGGCGGTGAACCTCGTGCAGATGGACTATGTGCAGGTCGCCCGCGCCCGAGGCGAAGGGCGCTTTCACCTCGCGTGGAAGGAAATATTGCCGAACATGATCCACCCGCTGCTCGCGGATTTCGGGCTGCGCTTCGTGTTCATCGTGCTGCTGCTATCGGGCCTGTCGTTCCTGGGCCTTGGCGTGCAGCCGCCGGATGCGGACCTGGGTTCGCTGGTGCGTGAGAATATCTCGGGCCTTGGCGAAGGCGCCCCCGCCATATTAGTGCCCGCCATTGCGATCGCGACGCTGACCGTCAGCGTCAACCTGCTGATCGACGGGCTGAAGGGGAAGCGCGCATGACCGCTCATGTCGAAGAAGCCCATGTCGAGGTCAGGAGCCTGCGCGTCACCGCCCGCAATGCGGCGGGCGAAGTCTTCCCCATCGTCAGCGAGATCGACTTTGCCCTGAAGCGGGGCGAAGTGCTGGCGCTGATCGGAGAATCCGGCTCGGGCAAGACGACCATAGCGTTGACCATGCTCGGGCACGCCCGGCCCGGCGCGAAGATCGCTGGCGGCAGCATCCGCGTGGGCGAGTCCGAAATCCTCTCGCTCGACGCCAGAGGCCTTGCCGCCCTGCGCGGCAACCGCATCGCCTATATCGCGCAGTCGGCCGCCTCTGCCTTTAACCCCTCTCGCACGATCATGGATCAGGTGATCGAACCGGCGCTGATCCACAATCTCATGTCGCGCGCGGAGGCTCAGAAGAAGGCGATCGAGCTGTTTCGTGCGTTGGCTTTGCCCTTCCCCGACACCATCGGCTCGCGCTATCCGCACCAGCTTTCGGGCGGGCAATTGCAGCGGCTGATGGCGGCGATGGCGCTCGTCACCGATCCTGAGCTGGTGATCCTCGACGAGCCGACCACCGCGCTCGACGTCACCACCCAGATCGAGGTGCTGCGCGCCTTCAAGGCGGTGGTGCTGGAGCGCGGCGCGACGGCCATCTATGTGTCGCACGATCTGGCTGTGGTCGCGCAGATGGCGGATCAGATAGTGGTGCTGAACCAGGGCCGTATCCGGGAAAAAGGCGCGGCGGATCAGATACTGCACCGTCCCGCCGACGACTATACCAAGACGCTGATGGCCGCAGCCCGGCCCGCCGTGCGCCCGGCGCCCAGCCAAGCCGACCTACCCGCCGCGCCCTTGCTCGAAATCCGTGGGCTGACGGCGGGCTATGGCAAGATCGGCAAGGATGGCCGCCCGCGCATTCCGGTATTGCGCGACATCAACTTGCGCATGGAGCGCGGCGCCACTCTGGGCGTGATCGGAGAATCCGGATCGGGCAAGTCCACCATGGCACGCGTCATCGCGGGCCTGCTGCCCCCCGCGCAGGGCGAGGTTCTGCTGAACGGCGAGCCTTTGCCGCCGGGCCTCAAAGGCCGCAGCCGCGACCAGTTCCGGCGCATCCAGTTGGTGTTCCAGAATGCCGACACCGCGCTCAACCCGGCCCATTCGGTGGGCAATATCCTGTCCCGCCCGCTGACCTTCTATCATGGCCTGAAAGGGAATGCGGCGCGGCTTCGGGTGCTGGAACTGCTCGACCTCATCCGCCTGCCCGCCTCGGTGATCGACCGGCGCTGCGGCGAACTGTCCGGCGGGCAGAAGCAGCGCATCAACCTCGCCCGCGCCTTGGCCGCCGACCCCGAACTGATCCTTTGCGACGAGGTGACGTCGGCGCTCGATACGGTTGTGGGCGCGGCGATCCTCGACCTGATGGCGGAACTGCGCAAGGAACTGGGCGTCGCCTATATGTTCATCAGCCACGACATCTCGACCGTGCGCGCCATATGCGACGACATACTCGTCCTCTATTCGGGCACGATGGTGGACATGGGCAAGCGGGAGGCGTTCCGTGCCGCACCCTTCCACCCCTATACCGACCTGCTGATCGGCTCCGTCCCGGAAATGCGCGCCGGCTGGCTGGAGGAAAGCGGCGCAGGCCGTTCGCTTCCCCCGATCGGCGCATCAGCCGATGAACCTGACCTCTGCCGTTTCCTGCCCCGCTGCCCGGCGCGGATCGACGGGCTGTGCAACGTCACGCCACCGCCGCGCCACAAGCTGTCCAAGGGCAACGGCATCCTATGCCACCATGGAGAAGAAACTTTGACGCAAGTCCAGGGCGTCGCCGCATGAGCGGGCGCTTCGTTCGTCTGGGGGAAACCGATCGTCCTCCGGTCACGCTGCATGTCGACGGCCAGTCGGTGACGGCGCTGGAGGGCGACACGCTGATGGTCGCGCTGCTCAGCAGCGGCGGCACGCTGCGCCAGTCGGAGTTCGGAGATGGCCGCCGCGCAGGCTTCTGCCTGATGGGCGCCTGTCAGGATTGCTGGGTGTGGACGGAGGGCGGTGACCGCCTGCGCGCCTGCTCCACGCTCGCGGCTGCGGGCCAGCGCATCCTCACCAGCCAGCCGGAGGCGACATGGCCGAACCACGCATAATCATCGTCGGCGCAGGGCCATCCGGCGTGCGGGCGGCGGAAGCGGTGGTGAAGGCGGGCCTGCGCCCCATCGTCATCGACGAGGCGCGGCGCGCTGGCGGGCAGATCTACCGCCGTCAGCCGGATAATTTCACGCGGCCCTATGAGAAGCTCTACGGCACCGAGGCCGGGCGGGCGAAGGCGCTGCACGACAGTTTCGATGCGCTGAAGGGGCAGATCGACTATCGGCCGGAAACATTGGTGTGGAACATTGCCGACCGCCAGGTCTGGACGGCTTGCGGCCATGTTCAGGACACGCTGCCCTATGATGCGCTAATCCTTTGCACCGGCGCGACGGATCGGCTGATGCCGGTCAAGGGCTGGAATTTGGCGGGCACCTACAGCCTTGGCGGATCGCAGGTGGCGCTCAAGTCGCAGGCCGTGTCGATCGGGCATGAAGTGGTGTTCATGGGGTCCGGGCCGCTGCTTTATCTCGTCGCCGCGCAATATGTGGAGGCCGGGGCGAAGGTCGCTGCCGTCCTCGACACCTCGCCGGCGGGCGCCCGGATCAAGGCGCTGCCCGACCTTCTCGCCATGCCTTCGGTGCTGTGGAACGGCATCCAGCTCACGCGCAAGCTCGGCAAAGCGGGCGTTCCCGTGCTCCACCAGATCACCCCCGTAGAGATCATGGGCGATGCGGACAGCGGCGTGAACGGCGTCCGCTTCCGCACTGCTTCGGGTGAGGAAAGGACGATTGCCTGCGATGCGGTGGCGGTCGGCTACCACCTCCGTCCCGAAACCCAACTGGCCGATCTGGCGCGCTGCGAATTCGCCTTCGACGCGGGGACGCATCAGTGGCTTCCCAAGCGCGACCAGGATGGGCGAGCCAGCATGGCGGGCGTCTATCTGGCGGGCGACGGCGCGAAAATCCTCGGCGCGCGTTCGGCGGAGGCGAGCGGGAAGCTGGCCGCCCTGGCCGCGCTCTCCGATCTCGGCTTGGCGGTGGACCGCGGCGAGATGACGGCGCTGCGGCGAGATGTGGCGGGCTATGCGAAGTTTGCGCGGGGGCTGGCCAAGGCTTTTCCCTGGCCCGCCAATCAGGCGGCGGCCCTGCCCGACGAGGCGATTGTCTGCCGCTGCGAGGCCGTCAGCGCGGGCGATTTGCGTGCGGTGATGCGCGAAACCGGCGCGATAGAAGCCAATCGCGCCAAAGCCTTCAGCCGCGTGGGCATGGGGCGCTGTCAGGGGCGCTATTGCGGCCTCGCGGCGGCGGAACTCATCGCCGCCGAGGCCAATATCCCGGTCGAGCAGGTCGGCCGTCTGCGCGGGCAAGCGCCGGTCAAACCCCTGCCCATCGCCATCGGAGAAGAATAATGAGCGGGGCAAGCGACGTCATCATCGTGGGCGGCGGCCTCATGGGCAGCTCCGCCGCCCTGTTCCTGCGCGGCCATGGGCTGTCGGTCACGCTGCTGGAAACCGACCTGATCGGGCGGCAGGCGAGCGGCACCAATTTCGGCAATGTTCGGCGGCAGGGGCGTGCGCTGCATCAACTTCCGCTCGCCAATCGCGCCATCGCCATCTGGCGCAAGTCGCGGGAATTGCTGGGCGCGGATGTGGAATATCTCCAGTCGGGGCATATCCGCGTCTGCTATCGCGACCGGCCCGAACTGGTCGGCGCGATGGAGGATTATGCCGACAAGGCGCGGCTTGAGGGGCTGGACCTCGAACTACTGACAGGCAACGCGCTGCGGGCGAAATTTCCCTTTTTCGGGGCCGATGTGCTGGCGGGTTCCTATTCCGCGATGGATGGGCATGCCAACCCCCGCCTCGCCGCGCCTGCCTTTGCGCGGGCGGCACAACGGATGGGTGCTGCGATCCACGAGAATACGAAGATCGTGGACGCGCAGAAGGTGGGTGAGGATTTCCTCGTCAGCGCCGAGGATGGCCGCAAATTCCGCGCACCGATATTGCTGATCACGGCGGGCGCCTGGGGCAATGCGCTGTCCTCGCAATTTGGCGAGCCGGTGCCCATCGTTCCCAAAGGGCCGAATATGAGCGTCACCGAACCGGTGCCCTATGCGATCCACCCCGCTGTCGGCGTCATGACGCCACTGGAGGAGGAAACCGTCTATTTCCGGCAAGTCGCACGCGGCAATATCGTGCTGGGCGGGAGTACGCGGGGACCGTCCTATCCGGACGACTATCGCAGCTATGTTTTGCCGCAGAATACGCTGAGCCAGTTGAAGCAGATCCGACGACTGGCGCCTGCGCTCGGCAAGCTCAACATCATCCGCGTATGGTCGGGGATCGAGGGCTATATGCCCGACAGCCAGCCGGTCATGGGGCCGAGCGCCACGACCAGCGGGCTTTATTATGCCTTCGGCTTTTCGGGTGCAGGCTTCCAGATCGGGCCGGGCGTGGGCGAGACGATGGCGGAAATCATTGCCAAGGGTGGGACGGATATTCCGATGGAGCCGTATCAGATTGGGCGTTTCGCGGAATAAGCCTCTCTAGAGCGCGCTGCGCTAAATCAGACGCAGGGCTCGCGCTCTAGTTCTTTGTTGTCGCATCGTTTTTTGCGCAAAGCCGGTTCCCACTTTTGCGCTCGATGCTTGTCTTATGACATTGTTGTCCGTTTGGGTCAGGATGAGATGCCCGTTCCGGGGTGGCCACCCCGGAACGGGTGGAAGGGGACGGATCGCGCATCGATGCCGGTCGATCAGGGACCGGGTTAGAGTTGGATCGCCCCTTTCTTTTCCTTCAGGCCCGAACGGATACCGGGGCTTTGTGGCCCGGATGACAAGCATGGGACACGGAAAAGATGAGCAATGATCTACCACAAACCCTTGGCATCGACATCTCCAAA